>JAJDEC010000115.1 GCA_029259995.1 Phycisphaerae bacterium | reverse complement strand
CGATTTACTGGCGCGTCGTCGTTCCAAGACAGCTGCGCAAGGACATCGTTCGACGATTCACGAAACAGCCTGCCGATCGCGCCACAAGCGAACCCGCCGAGCCATCGGCAACAAAACAGCAGATCGCGGCTCGGCACTGAGGCGGCCGCCCTGATACACGAATTGACCTACGGCTCACGCAGGTCGGCCCTGGCAATGATGTTTTCCCGATCCCGACCGATCGCGAACTGATCGTCGGCAATCGGCCCATTCAACTCGATGGCGTCGTATTCACACCAGATCAGCGGAGAATCGTCCATGTCGGCGTTGATCGACTGGACGGCCCATCCGCGAAGCAGGCATGTCTCCTGATCGATCCAGATTGCCAGTTCCAGATCACCTCGATCCGTCGAATACGGATGCAGCAAGACGTAACACGGCCGCTCACTGACCCATCTCACGCCGGATAGTCGCCAGTCAGCCGCGTCCTGACTGCCCAGCGCCGCCGGTCCATCCATCGGCATCGAGATTTCGGGCATCGGCGCACCGTCCGTCATGAAATAGACGGCCGTCTGAATCGGATCGCCACCGAGCCCCGGATGACGACGATAGACGTCGCGTGACGGATCGTAATGAAACCACACGCCGTCGCGAATGACCGCGACGCGCTCATCGACGCGGAGCCGCGTTCGCTCGGGGCGGGAATAGTCCCAGGCGATTAATCGAACGCCCGCCTCGGAATCTCCCTGTTTCATCAATCGGCCGCGCGCACGAATCGATTCCGCATTGGAATAGGCCGCCGCACAGCGCTCGATCAGATCCGGCGCGCTGAACGAATTGGTCTCCACTTGCATGTCGGTCCGATTCGCAGAACAACCTGTCAATGCAATGCCGATCACAAACGATGAGATGGAACACAATATCGCACAACGACGCGCGCCAATCCTTCGACCAGGCGTTAACATGACTCATGCTCTCCTGCTCGCCCGGACTTTCGCGTGTGTTTCACGTGCGCGATTGCCGACGGACTTGTTAAACGGCGATTCACTTGGCGAGATGTACGCGTGAGACTAGCGACGCACAATTGGTCGTGCAATGATAAATACGCGTAGGTGCGATAACTGCAAATATGACTTTCAATTGCCACGCATCGACTCGTATAATTCCGGCGCATTCACGGAAGAATCACAGGATAAGAACGAGGTGTGAAATGATCCGCCCAAATGAGTTTCAACAAATCCAAACTCAGCTTGTCGCCTATCTAAGGCCGATCTTCGACGATGTTGCCGTCGAGATCGGTGACGGAATTCACTACAAGGGAACCAACATCGTTGTCACGAGCAGGCATTTCACAGGCCTGCTCGCGGAACAGCGATTTCATCATGTGGTTCGGGCAATCCCTGAAGATCTTTATAACAACCAGCTCCGCAAGGGCATCGTCTGGTTCGAGCTTTCGCCGGGAGAGTCGGGAAAAGACCTGATGAAAATGGCCCGCGCCGTCGATATCCGCGACAAGGAGGCGGCGATCGAGGCCAGGCTCCGAAAAGCCGGATTCTTCTCGGCGCTGCAGGCGCGATTCGGCAAGAAGAAAGACGGCGCCTCCGTCATGCGGTTCGACGCGACGCGCGAAGTCCTCGCCGAGTGCGGTATCGCGAAGTCGGAGATTGAGAACGCCTGCCTGTTCCTGATCGCGCGCGGCGCCTATTGCGACGCCCATGTCCTCAACGATCTGGCACCGAAGTTCCAATCTGAATCCGCGGCATGAAATGGCGGCCGCGCAACGTCAGCGGCACAGCGCCCACACGCTGCAACACAGCCTCCGCCCTCACTGTGGCGTAGCCTCCGCCCTCTGTGGCGGACGAAGAACGATTCTGGGTTATTGATCAACATCGGAATCCGGCACGCCTGCTCGAACACAAGTTCAAGTCAAGTTGCAGATTCACTGAATGCGTCACAAGCGGTCGGCCCGCGCCGAACTGGCGATTTGCCGATTCCAAGGAGCGATTCACCCTGCCCACTTAGATTGCCGACAGCAGCGCTTGAAACGGCAGCAGGAAAATCGACTGAATCGTTGAGAAAAACAAGTTCGGCAGGCTGTTCGCGACGGACTGGCCGACCATACTGTTGAACGTGATGCATTGCGAGAATTGAAACAGCGGCGCGGCGGCGACAATGACGGCCACAGTTCGTGCAATCTTCACACGGCGCAGTGATGATTTCTTCATCGTTGAAAAATCCTTATTGCGAGTATCCGATGCCGATCGAATTCGACGACGGCGAACTGGCGAATCACGGGAAGAACGGGGTTCGATTTCCGCCGAGCAGAATCTGAATCACGTCCGCCTCGGGAAGCAATTGCAGAATCGTCGAATTCACGGCGCCGACGACAATCTGAAATGTCCCCGTCGCCAACTGAGAGATGGCGAGACTCGCTATGTCCTCCACCGTACAGGACGCCGCCTGCAACATCGGCAACGCAGCAGCCGCCAACAGCAGTTTCTTCCGCCAACGATAGATTCGCATTCGGCGTTTCATCGCATACTCCAATCAGGGCGAGGATTGTGGTCAGTGTATCGCGCCAGCCACAGGCGTGCCCCGCGCGAGACCCGTGATTCTAGATGGGGCGATTCGTTCGGGCAAGAAATCCGGGCGTCGTTTCTCATTGGCCGCCGCGAGTCCCATTCCGCCCGTTTCGGCGCTACAATCATCGACCGATGCCCCCGATCAAGCAATCCGACGCCGCGATTCCAGGCAGCGCAAGTCAGCCGCGCCGGCGTATCGCCATCCGCCGAAAACTGCTCGCGTGGTACGACGCCTATCGGCGCGATCTGCCCTGGCGACAGACGCGGGATCCCTACGCAATCTGGCTGAGCGAGACCATGTTGCAGCAAACGCAAGTCGCCACCGTCCTTCCGTACTACGATCGCTTTCTTCGAAAGTATCCGACCGTCGGGAAACTCGCCGCGGCGCCGCTCGACGATGTCCTTCGACTTTGGGCCGGACTTGGATATTACTCCCGAGCGCGCCATCTTCATCGCGCCGCAATCGAGATTACGAATCGTTACAATGGTCTACTGCCGGAATCCGTTCAATCACTTCGAACACTCCCCGGCATCGGTCGCTACACCGCCGGCGCCGTCGCGTCTATTGCGTTCGACGCGCACGAAGCCGTCGTCGATGGAAACGTATCGCGCGTTCTTGCACGGCTGTTCGAGATCGACAAGGACATCAAGTCGTCGGAAGGCGCCGCCGCCATATGGACATGTGCCGAGCAACTATTGCCGCGGAAACGCGTCGGCGATTTCAATCAGTCGCTCATGGAGCTCGGCGCCGTCGTCTGCCGCCCCGGCGACGCCGCGCAATGTCTGACCTGCCCGCTTCGACGCGAGTGTGCCGCATTGAAATCAGATCGCGTCACGCAATTGCCGATGCGATCGAAAAAGACGCTCGTCAAAAAAGAGACGCATGTCGCCCTGGTCCTGGATCGCGCCGGCAAGCGACTTTTTCGACAACGGCCGGCGACAGGCCTCTGGGGCGGTCTCTGGGAATTGCCGAGCGCCGTGCACGACACGAAATCGACTTTCGTGTCGGCACAGAAGATTGCCAGTGAGTTGCTTGGCTGTGCGGCAACCGTCGAACGTCGCCCGATTTGTGAAATCTCACATCAACTGACTCATCGCCTGATCAGGATCGTTGCCTATCGCGCCCGTGCGACGACTCGCCTTGCCGTAACAAACAAGTCAATGCCGACCCGATGGCTCTCGCAGTCATCCTCGGATCGCGTCGGACTCTCAACGGCGATGCGCAAACTGATCGCCGCGATCCCCGGCGCGTGCCCACAATGAGAACCGATGCATCTCGCAAACAATCCCTGTAACTGAATGGGCGCTGACTCCTATGGCTTGCGCGTCAGATAATCGAACACATCGACCTGACCGCCGGCCGTCGCCCATTCCGCCGGCGTCGCGCCCCATTGATCTTCCTTCGCACTCACATCCGCCCCGCGGCCGACAAGCAATCGCACGACCGGAAGGTGCCCGTTGTGCGCCGCCCAGTGCAGCGCCGATTGGTTCCGCATTGGAGCGAATTGGATATTGGCGCCTCGATCCAGGAGCAGTGTCGCAGCCTCCAGATGACCGAGCCTGCACGCGACAAAGAATGCCCGATCCTTCAGTTCCCGCTCTGAATCGACTACGAATCCGAACGGATCGACGTATCGCTGCGAACCGCGCACGAGGCCGTCAGAATCTGTCATCGATTCGATCAGATCGCTCCGCCCCAGCCCCGCCGCAAGAACGACATTGTCCACACGGGCGCCGCGCGCCGCCAATCGCTCGGCAGTTTCCAGATATCCGAACGCGATCGCCGTCGCCAATGGCATCGAGTCATTGTTGACGCCGTTGATCGCCGCACCGCCGTCCAGCAACGCATCCACGATATCCCCCTGCACGCCGACGTCGTGCGGATGCCCGCTGCTGACTGTCAGACATAATGTCGTCTGGTTCAGTCCGCCGCCACCACTTCCGGACAGTGCGTCGACGACCGCCCCTGCTTCAATGAGGATGCTCACAATCCTGGCGGCGTTGCGCGGCGTTCGCTGCCGCCGATTCTCCACTCCGTTTGCAGCGCAGTAGTGCAACAGCGTGGATTCGTGCCCGAACGCTGATCTCGCCTCGACAAGCGTCGGGTCCTTTGCAAGCAAGTCACTCAGTCTCGCCTCGTCGCCTGCCACGACAGCGTCAGCCGCGGCCTCGAATCGCGGATCGACTTCGTGATCGCCCAATCGCTCGACGGCTTCCCACGAATCAAACAGATACGATGTCGCAATCGTTTGCCGGGCGTCTTCCAACGTGATTTCGGCATCGAATACCGCCTCATCTGTCGGCCGACGACCCGGTATGGAGCAAAGCTGAATCATCATCGCAGCGCCGAGATCCCGCGCGCGATGCCCCTCCAATAACACCTCGGCCTCGTGCAACAACACTTCACGAAGCGGCGCCCGATCGCGCGGCAATCTGACGCGCCGTTGGTAGAAGTCTGCAATCGAGCGAACATGCCCATTGACGATCGGCGCCTCGTCGTCCAATTCCGAGCCAGTCTCCAACGAATCAGGCGCGCCGACATGCGGCTGCAGGACAGCGTCAACTGCGGCATTGCCCGACGGAAATGGACTGACGGCGCCGACATTCGCGCCCGCGTCGATCAGTGCGCTGACCACGGCAGCGTAGTCGCCATGCCGGACATCCTCCGTCACACCGCCCGCCGTCGAGCCGCCCTGCGGATGATGGCAATGCACGGACCCAAAGACAGCGGCATCCAGTGGCGTGCCGCCGTACATGTTCTTCTCTTCCAATGATGGGTTGTACGTAAGCAGCGTCCGGACGAGTTCGAAATTGCCGTACCAGGCCGCCCAGTGAAGGGCAGACATCTTCTGATCCCTGGCGGCCGCGATGTCGAAACCGACGTCCAGCATCGCCCGAACGGCCGCGACGTTGCCGTGCATCGCCGCTTCCGGAAGCAGTTGCTGATCGTCTTCCGTCAGAGATGTCATCAGATCGGGCTTGTCCCGCAGGATCTTCTTGATGGCGGCTTCGTCCGCGCGCGAACATGCGCCCAGGAATCGATCAATCTCCGTGAATTCCGCGTCGGAAGCGCCCCGCCGCTTCATCAATGCAGCCGCCTCCGCGTAACCGATCCGCACGGCCAGGGCATACGGCGTCTGACCATTGCTGGTTCGGATTGACATGTCGGCGCCGTGATCGAGGAGCAGCTCGATCGTCTCGATCCGCCGTCGTCGCCGAATCGCCCCGTGCAGTCGACTGCCGGAGCCCTGGCCGGGCACGACGAAATTTGGATCCGCACCATGCGCCAGGAAAACCCGCACGCCTTCGTGATCGTCGAAGTCGAGCTTGCGTCCCAGGCAATACGAAACCTTGTCCGGATCCGGCTTGGCCTCCAGGATCAGCCGAAGGCACTCGTGATTCTCGAATTCCGCCGCGTGATACAGCGACTCGGGTCCCAATCCCGGCGCGTCGTCGTTCGGATCGGCCCCGGCGTCAAGCAGCAATTGCGTCATGGCCGCCTGATTTGCAATTCCGGCCGCACCATACAGCGCTGTTTGCTTTGCGTTCGGATCGTCGTTGATTCGAAAAAACGCATTGGCATCCGCGCCCAGCTCAAGAAGTCGCGCCGCAATCCGCAACATCCCCGCATCGCGCTTCGATTCGCGCCCGAGAAAACGCGAATGGCAGACATACAGCAAGGGCTCCCATGCCTTCGGACCGCCGCGTTGGTTCGCGAGCGCAGGAGATTCATCCAGCAACGAGCCAACAGAATCCGCTTCGCCGAGCACGCATCCCGTCCAGAAACTCATGGAGGAGAGTTTCGGATTCTCTTGCAACAACGCATCGGCGAGGTGGAAGTCTCCGCTGAGCGCGGCCGTGATGAGCGCATCGGCCTTCCCGTCGGCATCCAGCACAGTTTGTTCGACGTGCCGCTTGAGCTTTGACCAGCTATCGAATCCATATTCCCGCGCGATGACGAGTTGCGCATCGCCCAACGAGAAACCCCGCGCGAGGATCTCGTTTATCGTCAGCCGCGCGAATCGTGGATGCGCATTGGCTACGCGCTTCGCCGCGTTGAGATCTTGCGCCAGAAGGGCCTTGCGAAGCTGTTTGGCGTGTTTGGAAAGATGCTCGAGATTTGGGCGCGGGGGCAGAATCTGGGTCATCATACGACCTCCTTCATACAGGGCCCGTGGTCCGCATCTCGGGCAGAAAGAGAGTCGTCATGCAAGCAATTCGTTGCAGTTCGGTGGGATCATCCCTTTCCGCGGACAGGGCGCGCCCGAAACACGCGTTCCCAAATCGTAGAGATTCGTCGACCGCGATGCAAGCGATCCGTTGCCCAACGCCCGTAGTCTCCATGTCCTCAAATAGAACGAGGGCGGAAATCGATTCGATTCCCGCCCTCAAGACTGTGCGCTTTGATGATGTCACCGCTTGCGACCGGCGATGTTCGTCGAGTGCCCTGGAAAAGCCACGCCCAAGTTGGAATGCAGAAGATTCATTGAATGTGGCACAGGCGTCTCGCCTGTGGCGAATCGGCGGAACGCCGGTTCCACGGAATGATTCATTCTTCGCACCTACTTAGTTGAGCAGCAACGCCACGAAGTCGGCAACCTCAAGATCTGCCGCACAAAGCTGCTTCGCCGTGCCTACGCCCGTCAACGTCACGATCACATACTCATCGATGTCGCCGCCGTTGATCAGACCGTTGGTGTCAACGTCACCCTTGAGACACTGAGCAACACCTTCCGCGAGGCAGTGAATCCCGCCCACATGCATGATGACACCGCCGCCGCTTGTGGTGCCGATCGCAACCTGGCCGGCGTTGTAGAGCGCGTTGGGCGTGCCTTCCATTTGTGCCCCGGCAGAAACGATCACGCAATTCGCGTCGTCACCACTCAATTGATCGTGCGACATCAATACCACAGCCAGGATCAACGCGGCAGCTATAGTTCGTTTGGTTTTCATGGGATCTATCACCTTTCATTCCGCAGATATCGGAATCGGAATCGTCAATTCAACAGGACGCCGCCCAAAGGGGCATCAACGACCATTGCCTTCTCGTATGTCCCTTCGGCCGTGTCGTACACGCCGGGCTGAACCCAGACCTTTCCGCCAATCGGCACGGCGGCCTCGCCATCCTCGAACAACTTGAACGGATAGTAGAACGTTCCCGTTTCGTCTTCGCCCGTGTAGGCCTTCTCAACAAAGATCCAGTTACTCGTCGGCGGATACATCCATGAAATGACCAGCTTCTCCCATTTACTCAAGTGGTTCCGCTGGCCGACACAAACGTCGCCCGCCGACTGCGGCCCCGGGCAGCTCTTGAGTGAATCCCACTGCGATGCAAGCGGCTCAAGGAAGGAATACGTCTCACACGTGTTGAAGTCGGCCGAACACGCCGTTCCGCACTGCGGTGTGCATCCCTGCGGCGGCGCCGGACAATTCATCGGCTGGCAAATGGAGAATACGCAAACGGGATAGCTCATGATGGAATCGACGTCCATCTGAGTTCTTGGCCAACCAAGTGAATTCGACACGACGTTGAAATTTCCGACAAATGCCGGATCAATCAGGCAGGAGTTCAGCGAGATATAGTTGTTTCTGTCGGTTCGCTGTTGCGTGTGCGACAATCCAAGGACGTGCCCGAACTCATGGACGAGGCCGAACGTTCCCTGCACGCTCTCCGTTCCGCACGGCGAAACGCCGTCACACCACGTATTCAGGTTCAGGACGTGCCCGCCGTCCCCGGATCGATATCCAACCGGCGGCGGATAATTCGGGCCGATCGTGTTCCGCTGTATCTTCAGGTAATCGTCTTCTTCGTTGCGCACCACGAAGACGATTCCCGCCTCGGCTTCCCAGACCGCCATGGCGGCCTCTGCACAACACTTCTGCCCCGGCAGCACGTCCGGATCATACTCATACGGCACAACCCCGCCGGGCCAGAGTTGCTCAGGCGTATCCGGATAGACCGACGCCCGCGCAATCGAGATCGCACCGGCCAGATCGATCACGATCAGGCAGGCGATCGTGGTTTTGATAAGTCGCATTTTCGTATTCATGATTGAATTTCCTTGTCATCTGCAAACACAGGGGGGCTCAAAGTGGAATGTGCGGCGCGTCAGCGCGCCGCACATCCCGCCTGCGAATGAAACACACCAGACTATTGAAGGCTGACAAGCACGAGCACCATGCCGTTTTCCGGGCGACTCATGGCCTTGCCGATGATCGACCCTTGCGCCTTCGCATAGTCCGTAACTTTCATGCAATGGCCCGACAGGTCCGATGTCGTCAGCAAGTCACCGTGCTGAATGTCGCCGCCACGTGTATCCACTTTGCAATAAACGCGGCCCGTCAGCGCGACCGGATATCGCCCGTCCGCGATCGAGCCTTTCTGACCCATCAGCATTCCGGGATTGACGCCGCCCGCACCACTGACGATGCCCGCGACCGTCCGATCGTACGCCTTGGAACTCAGCACCAGGGCACCCGATTTGTCGGGATCGATACACACGACCATACCCGGTTCGATCGCATCACCCGACTTGCCGATTTCAAACTGCTCGGATAGATCGCTTCCACCCGTGATCTGAAGTTCCTGCGTGATGACGCGACCGTCGCCTCCGAAGTCACTGTCCAGTACGATCGTCTGCACGCCGGCGGCGTTCGTCAGGGCGATCAGCCCCGCGTCCGTGTTGTCGCCGTCGATGCGAACACGCAAGTCGCCCTGGCTGTTGTACAACGTGATGTTGCCGCCGCCGTCGATCCCGCTGCCGTCAACGATGACCGTATTGACTGCACTGTTGTCACGCATGATCAATTGGGATCCCGCGCCGTCGTCGGAGTTCATCGCAATGGTTTCCGTTGCGGCGTTGTTTGAAAGGAAGATGGCGCCGTCGTCTGTATTGTCGCCGTCGATGCGCGCCGTGAGCGTCCCGTTGCTGTTGTAGAAGAGGCCGGCGCCACCGCCGTCCTGCCCACTGCCATCCAGGATGATCGTGCTCTGGTTCCGATCCCCCAGCGTGATTCGACCACTGTTGCCGTCGTTGGAGTCGATTTGAATCGTCGTCGTCTCATTCGTGTCGCTCAGACTGATGAAACCGTTGTCGCTGTTGTCGCCGTCGATTCGAACCGTCAACTCGCCAGACGTGTTGTAAAGCGTGATATTTCCGCCGCCGTCGATACCGCTCGCATCCGCAATCACTGTCGCCGTGCCGCTGTTGTCGCCGAGACTCAGTCGCGAACCGGCGCCGTCATTGGCGTCCAGATGCGCCGTGGCAACACCTGCACCGTTCCACATGAATAACTCTGACCCATTGCTCGGCGCACTGCCGCCGCCGCCCGTCCTGGCATCCACGCGAAACGTCTCCGTCGCGCCGTCCCACATGGCGAAACGAGAACCCGTGTCGCCGCCATCGTCTGCGTCAAGATCAAACGTCGTGAACACGTTCGCATTGCGACCCGTGATAACGCCCCCGCCGAGCGCGCCGTCGTTTCCGTCCAGCGCCAGCGTCAGCCCGCCGCCCGGCTGATACGCATTCACAAAGCCGCCGCCCGAACTCGACGTGCCGCCCCACAATGCCCGATTCGCACCGTCGAACATTTCGATCTGCGTGCCGCCTGTCGCGGGCTTGAAGAAGTGACCGAACAAACCGCCGCCTGCGAAATCAACAATTTCGTAGTTGCCTTCCGTCTTCACGTCGCCTGTGATCCCTTCGATCGTGATCTTTGGCGTGCCGGTTCCATCGCGCAGGAACATCGACGCGCCCGTTCCGGCGCCGCCCTCAATGTGGGCCGTCAGCACGCCGCCGGTTCCCAGGACCGACAGCGATCCGTTGTTCCCGGCACTGCCCAGAAGGACATCGTCCGTCAATTCGCTGCTTTCGACACGATCGACGCGATACGCGTACGGCACGGCGCCGATTGGAATCCTCGGCGCGAGTTCGAGACCACCGTTGACGGCGATCCCCAGTTCACGAGCACTGCCGTCGAAACTGGTGTTGGAAAACGGGACCAGAACGTCCACGACGCCGCCGACAATGGGCACATTTCCTGACGCGATCGGTCCTTCGACAAGCCCATTGATCGGATGATACAAATTGAACTCGAGATTGACGGTTCCGTCGGGAAGCGGATCACCCAGATTGTCTGTCAGATAGGCTTGAAAACTGATGCGACTGGTGTTGGCGTCAAAAATCGGGTCGGCCGACCCGATAGACGTCGCCACGGCCAATGTAATGGCGGCGAGCACAAGCTGCTGCACAAGCGATGGATTTGCGATTCGTTTCATGATCAATCCTCTTTTTCAAGTAGATGCGTGAATGACGTCATCGGATACGCTCAACCAGGAGGCGATTCCCTGTATGATTCAAAGCGTCGATTTCACGTCGTCGCTCACGGCAGCGATTTTGCTGAAATATCCTCACGCACTTGCAGTCGAAATTTGGGTTCGATAGACTGAATCCATGAAGGCGGGCCGAATCAGGAATTGCAACCCCCTCGCGCAAATGAGGTTGCGCACATGAGCGACAATGAATCCAATCTGGCGGAACGCGCCATCGCCGGCGACGCCGATGCACTGACGCAACTTCTGCACGAACACGGCCCCGGCATTCGGGCATTGATCGCCGGATCGATCGCGTCCAAGTGGCAAACGGTTCTGGACGCCGACGATGTCATGCAAGTGACGTATCTTGAGGCGTTTCTTTCCATCGACGGATTCGTTCATCAGGGGCAGGGATCTTTCAAAGGCTGGCTCAAGCGGATCGCAAACAACAACCTGCGGGACGCGGTTCGAGAACTCGAACGACAGAAACGCCCCCAGCCGGAAAATCGGATTCACCCGAATTCGGACGATGACTCAGGGGCGTCATTCATGGCCGAGTTGGGATACACGACAACCACGGCGAGCCAGCATGCAACGCGCGACGAGATTCGCTCGGCCATCGAGTCCGCAATACTCGGCCTCCCGGAGGACTATTCGCAGGTCGTTCGACTCTACGACATCGAAGGTCGATCGGCGTCCCATGTTGCCACCGAGCTGGGCCGATCCGTCGGCGCCATCTATATGCTGAGAGCGCGGGCCCACGATCGACTTCGCGAATCCTTCGGCAACGGAACTCAGTTCTTCACCCATCGGCCCGCGTGAATCGTGTCATCGTCGGACCGCGCCGGCAGCGCCCGAACACTTGATCATGTCAGACGAAGTCAATGCCCATCTGATCAACAACGCACGCCGACAGGTGGAAAAGGCGCGCATCAACGCGGCGTCCTCAAACGCGATGCAACGCGGGCGACATCCGGATCGATTCATCGCTGACAGCGCGCATGACGCGGCTTTCTCCGAGAAATACAGGATTCTCGGAGAGATTCATCGCGGCGGACAAGGCGTCGTCTATCGCGCAGTCCAACGATCGGCACAACGGGAAGTCGCAATCAAGGTGCTTCGCGAAGGCCCGCTTTCAAGCTCGAATGATCGTGTGCGATTCGATCGCGAGATCCAGATTCTCGGAGGACTCAAGCATCCCAACATTGTCGCGATTCATGACTGCGGCGTTTCGAACGGCCACTTCTATTACGTGATGGACTACATCGCAGGTCACACACTCCACGAATACGTCGTCGCGAATCGCCCCGCCATCAACGACACTCTGAGAATATTCGCAAAGATCTGCGATGCCATCAATGCGGCACACCTGCGCGGCGTCATTCATCGAGACATCAAGCCC
>JAJDEC010000114.1 GCA_029259995.1 Phycisphaerae bacterium | reverse complement strand
GCGCAGAACGAGAACATGCGGCCAGGGGCTGAGGCATCGTTACGCCGATTGTTCGGGATGGCATTTCGTAATCTGGGCATTACGGACAAAGCACACGAATACCTTGAACGCGCGATTGACCTGTATCGCCAATGCGACGAGTGTGACCCATCAGAACTGGCTGACGCGCTAAACCTCCTCTCCGAATGCATAACGGATTCCGATCGACGAATTGAACTGGCCCGCGAATCCGTTGCTATTCGGGAGGGGCTTTTTGAGTATCCATCGCGCCAGCTGGGTTGGGCCTATTGGTGCCTGGCGACACGGCTCATGGAAACCCGCCACATGTCAGGTCACTCATGGGACGGGTTTTCCGAAGAAGAAGTCCACCTGCAGTTCAAGGCAATCAGAAATTGGGTCCACGGGAGTTTGCCGCAGCACGCCGAGCTTGAGGTGCGCGTCGATCAGCTCGATTCCCTTATTGAATCGCATATCGCGGGGCAGTCAATGATCCCCATTTACCGGAAATGGTTGGCCATAGAGCGAACGTTTGAAGGTGCTGAACGCACCGAGTGGCTCAATGTACAGCTTGCGAATGCCTATCTCGAAGAAGGTAACGCTGATGCAGCAATCAAGATTGCGAAGACCCGGCTTGATCGAATTGCCGAATCACCTACTGCATCAACTTCAGAAATCGCGAGTTTGTGGCATGAGATTGGATATTCGTATGAGGCCGGAGACATGCCCAGTGACGCTGTGGAGGCACTGAAGCAGGCGGACGAATTTGTATTTGACGCGTTCGGCGCTCGACACGGCCTGACCTGGAACAACTGTGACAAGCTTATTCGCAATCTGGTAAGACTGAATCGCCTGGATGAGGCTGAGTCCTATGCCTTGCGACATCTTGAATTGGTCAAGAAAACCGCCGGCGACGATCTGAAGTTGATTATCAAATATCTGTCTCGCTACCTGAGTATCCTGAAAAAACAGGGCAAATTCTCAAGCCTTGCAGAACGGAATGAGGAACTGAGGGCGTACCTGGAAACGGCCTACAATTCCCTCGAGCGCAGCCCAAAGTACTGGGAGTATTTATTCTATGATGCTCTGGTGGCATACAAACAGGGTCGGATCGAGAACGCGATTAATAGCCAGAGCCGGCTTCTCGATTACAATCTGTCCAATAGAAACACTTGGGAAGGTGTTAGTCAGGTGTCACTCCGATTCCTTGCCAAGATACTAGGAGAGGTCGGTCGGATTGACGAGGCGAAGGCCAAGATCGACCTATACTTAGAAAGGGCGGGCGAAGATTGCGAACCGGGCTCAATCCACCAGGCGTCCGCGTTTGTTGCATCTGGAGCCGCGTATCTAGAGCTCGATGACAGCGCATGCGCTTCACTTGCCGAACCGCTACTCAGACAAGCGGCTGCGATCAGAGAATCGTCACTACCGGAAAGCCGAAACCGTGACTGGCTTTGCCAAAATGCGTCAAGTCTTCTTGCTGCTGCCATGATTGCGGAAGCTCGCGAATTCGTAAGAAATCAGGAGAACTACGACGGGCTTACGCTACAGCAAACCGTTCTTCCACTATTTCGCGAGGCAGAAGCACGTCTAACTAGAGCGTACGAATACACGAAAGATGATCCCGAATTTCCGTTTCGCCATGACGCGTTTTTTGAAGATCCGATTCTTAGGATCCGACGCAATATGCGAGAATTGTATGGACTCTGGAATCGCGTTGAACCCGACGCAATTCTGGAATCGAAGATCGCCGCATGGAAGGATTAGGTCGCCAGAATTTCCTGATCGTCGCAGTAATACTCTCGAATCAGTGTCGGCAGCGTCACCTATCACCGGACACATCCCTCCCCCACCGCATGAGTAAACCAGCCGACGCCGAATGCCCGTGTGACAGATTCTGTCACACGCGGCCGCGGCAGGCGTCTGTTGATCTCTGCATACGCATTTTCACAAGACCTGTCACCTGAACAGCGGCTGGCCGAAATCGCATCGATCCTCGCCCGAGCCATTGCACGCCGTCGCTTCCGGCAGCCGAGATTGAACGCGTCGCCGTCGGGCAGATTGCGTGTATTGGGCAGGATCCTGCGGTACTGGAGGCGACGCTCGAAGCGGCACGGTTACAAGCGGATTCGGCCATCAAGAGACTCACCGACGAGAAGGCGATTCTGAAACGGGCCCTGGCGCGATGCGATCGGGAATTGCGCGGGTTGGTTGGGGACGAGTCCGACGTGCCTGTGCGCCGCGCCGCCGAACTGGCAGAACAGACCGACGCGACTGAACGGCGGATGACGGAGATTGACACGGCCTTGCAAACCCATCTGGCGGAGAGCATCAGCGCCGACGACGTGGCGACGGCCCTATCCGAATTCGACACTCTCTGGGACGCGAAGACACGCCGCGAGCAAGGTCCGTTGTTCCACCTGCTCGTCAGCCGTGTGGAATATGACGCTGCCGACAGCAGTATCAAGGTCAGCTTTCAGGCGGCAGGAATTCGGGCGCTGGTGGATGAGGCGGCAAGCGACGACACCGATACAGAAGTCGCACTGCAATCGAAACGCCGCTCAAGAAAATCCAAGGAGGTTGCGGCATGATCACGATCAAACGAATCGTACACATTTCGCAAAAGGCCCGAGGGCGAAAGACGATCTCATCCGAGAAGCGCCCCACCGACGGCGCACCCGCCGGTCGCATTCCACGTATCTCGCGCCTCATGGCCCACGCGATCACGTTCGACCGCATGCTTCGCGACGGCACCGTTCGCGACATCACCGAATTGGCCCGCCTTGCTCACGTCTCACAGCCACGCATGACGCAGATCTTGAATTTGAACCACCTCGCCCCCGATATCCAGGAGGCGCTGCTGTTCCTGCCACCCGTGACCAAGGGCCGGGAGCCGGTGCGTGAGAAGGGGTTGAGGGAGATTTGTGCGATTCCCGACTGGGAGACACTGCATCGCTGCCGGGGGCAAAACTCCTATCAATAATCAGGAACAAGGCCGCTCAAACAAAGGTAATCGTACCTTAAGTACGCTCCGATCAGACCCTCCCCAAGCTGCACCGAATGTAGTGGCTTTTGGGCGTAGCGACATGGATGAAACGGAATTGTCGAATTCAAACAAGGTACGTCAGCATCGCCACTGCACTGCACAATCGGTTCACGAATCCTGCGGCCAATTCAAAGCCAGAAAATATTTGCACGCGGGGAGTGCTCGTGGACAACTGATTATTGGTGGATCATGTCGAACAACGCCCTACGATACGCCATCGTCCAACGGATAGGTCGCCACGGGGGAATCGGGGGCAGGATCCCCCCCCCCGCCGTGAGCAAGAGCGTGCGATCATGGTCAACCGAGGCCTGTCACAATGGATTCGAATCGGTCGTCGAGATAGAATTGCGACTCGAGAGGCTTGAGACAGAAACTGTCAGGTTCAAGATAGATCGGGAAATCATGAATCCTATCGCTACCCCGCACTCGGTCACAATGCCAAAACGTAGCCCAAGGCACGCGCAACGAATTCGAATTCTCCGACAGATAGTGACGCTGCTGGGCCTGATGGTTTGTGCTCCTGACGGGAACGCGGTGTCGCGCGCCGATGTCGTACTCACGGGAACCTCGCCGGCGGCGGGCCAGGCGATCGATACGAACACGCCGGATTTGCTCATCGACTTTTCCGATGTCGTGGATGTGGCAACGGCAACGACCGATTCAGTTCGCATATATCGACTGGGTCCAAACGATGTCACGCCGGCATCTGACGACACGCTGATTCCATTCAGCGGCATCACTTCGGAGAACGGCGGCGCGCGCCTGCGCGTGTCGCTGACGGAAGCGCTTCCCGATGGCGATTACGCATGGGTCGTCTACGGCAGCGCGAGCAGCCGGTCGGGCGCCGGCAATGATCTGCATTTCACGAACAGCGTCGCCACGTTGAGTCTTGCAGCGTTTCAGACGCTTGGTACGAATTTCACGTGGGAGGCGTGGATTCACCTGGAATGCTGTACCTCCTACGGCGGGCATGGATTCGGCGCGCTTTTTGATGTGGGACAGAACGGTCGCGACGTACCGGGAGCGGTTCTTCAACACAATCAGGCGGCCTGGAATTTCTACTGTTATCGACCTGACGGAAGTTCGAGCCAGGCACTTGCAACCAACTCTGTCGTGCTCGGCACGTGGCAACACATTGCATGTTCCGCTTCGGGCTCCGGGGTCGAGCTGTATATCGACGGCGAGCTTGCCGCCTCTACGCCAGACGCGTGCGACATCAGTGATATGCAGACCTTCTTTCAGTCTGCGATCTCGGGATACACTCGATGGGCTGGTGCGTATGACTACATCCTCGGTTCAATCGATGAAATGCGCGTTTGGAATGTCACTCGCACGCAGGCACAGATCAAGGCGAGCATGCATACACCCCTCGCCGGAAACGAGCCGGGGCTTCTGGTCTATCATCCGCTGGACGAGGGAAGCGGAAACGTGTTGACGGATGTGTCTGGGCACGGATATTCAGGTGCCCGGGGATCCGCTCAATGGGAGACATCGGCGGCACCGATGTTCCTGATGTCGTCGACCGCACTGTTGGGTGCGGATGGTATTGCCGTCGATGCGAATGCCGATCTGCTTCCCGGCGGCGTGCTGATCAGCCCGTTCCGTGTTGACACAACTGCGCCAACTGTTGTCGCTTTGACACCTGCGTTGGATGTGTGTCCGCAGATCCTGTATCCGGGATCGATTGCGTTGCAGTTTGACGATGAAATGGACCCCGCTTCCCTGGACTCCGCGAACATTTCGCTGAAATCTGCCGGTCCTGACGGAATGCTCGGCAACGCTGATGATTGGGTCGTGTCGTTCAATTCGGTCTACGTGCAGGCGACGCGAACTCTGACCGTCGCACCTCTGAGCACTCTTGCAAATGACGCTTACCGGCTCGTGATTTCGGATCTCGTAGAGAGCTCGTCGGGAATTCCACTTGACGGAGAGTACCCGGGCGCGAATGGCATTGGCAACCCATTGCCGTCGGGTGACGGTATGGCTGGCGGTTCGTTTATTCTCGACTTTGGAGTACACGCAGATGGCGACTGCAACGTCAACGCGATTCCCGACGCATGCGAGCTTGATGACAATGATGTCAACGGCAACGGCATTCCAGATGATTGTGAAGACTGCAACGGGAACGGCATCGTTGATGAGTGTGATATCAGTTGCGACGGAGGAGGTGGCGGATGCGATTTTGAAGGGTGTGGACAGAGCACGGACTGCAACACCAATGGCACACCGGACGAGTGCGAATTGGTGCAGGCGAACGCGTCGGCATTCTTTGATGGCGTGAATGACCTGATCCATGTCGCTCGGCCAGAGTCGATTACGCTCGTCGACGCACTCACATTCGAAGCGTGGATCAAGCCAAGTTCGTCGGGGCCCTACCACAGCAGGATCATTCGCACGCGCTCCAGCATTAACACCGGAAACATCCTCTCGTGGCAACAGAACGGTGACAAACGCCTCCAGCTCCGGATT
>JAJDEC010000113.1 GCA_029259995.1 Phycisphaerae bacterium | reverse complement strand
GATCATGCACTGGTCGTCGAATGCGGAACGGCCCGGCTGCGGATCAGCGCGGAACTGGACGACGTCATTCGCGTCCGGCTCGCGCCGCTCGGCGTCTTCGGGCGGGATCATTCGTGGGCCGTGGTATCGAACGAACAACGTGGATCATCGTGGAAACTTCGCGAGGACGAGGACTTTCTCTACCTGATCACGCCTCGACTGCGAGTGCACATTCAGCGGAACCCATGTCGCGTGTCGTTTCATGCGCCCGACGGATCGCTGATCTGCGCCGACGATGCGACGAAAGGGATCGCCTGGGACGGCTCGGAAGTTCGCTGCTGGAAGCAAATGAAAGTCTCCGATCGATTCTTCGGGTTCGGCGAACGCGGCAGCCCGATGAACAAACGTGGTCAGACGTTGGTCAACTGGAACACGGATGCGGCGGAACATGATCCGTGGACCGATCCGCTGTATCAGTCGCATCCATTCTGCTTCGTGCTCAACGACGGCAACGCGCACGGCATTTTCTTCGACAATGCGTGGCGCGCCTCGTTCGATCTGGGCAAGACGTCGCATGACGCCTATTCGTTCGGCGCGGACGGCGGCGAAATGAACTACTACTTCATTCCGGGGCCGACGCCGCGGGATGTGCTGCGTCGATACAATCAACTCGTCGGAACGAGTCCCCTGCCGCCGATGTGGTCCCTGGGCTATCAGCAGTGCCGTTGGAGCTACGAGTCGGCGAAGCGCGTTCGCGGTATCGCGAAGAAGCTCCGCGATCACAAGATTCCGTGCGACACGATCTACATCGACATTGACTACATGAACGGCTATCGCTGCTTCACATGGGACGGCAAGACGTTCTCAAAGCCCGAGCGGATGCTCAAGGAACTGCGCAAGATGGGCTATCGCGTCGTCGTGATTATCGATCCGGGGATCAAGCGCGATCCCGGATACAGCGTCTACGACGACGGCGTCGAGGGCAATCACTTCTGCCGCGACGCGGATGGCGAACACTATGTGGGCAAGGTCTGGCCGGGCGAGACGGTCTATCCGGACTTCACGCGGCCTGAAACGCGCGAATGGTGGGGCTCACTCTACAAAGGGCTGCTCGAAGACGGCGTCACGGGATTCTGGAACGACATGAATGAACCCGCCGATTTCTCGTTCGAGACGCAGACGGTTCCGTTGTCGCTGCGTCACGACAACGACGGCGAGCCGACGAATCATCGGGCCGTGCACAACGTTTACGGGATGCAGATGGCGCGGGGCACGTTCGAAGGCACGGCGAAGCTTCGTCCGAATGAGCGCCCGTTTGTGCTGACGCGCGCCGGCTACAGCGGTGTCCAGCGATATTCGGCCGTTTGGACGGGCGACAATCTGTCGAGCTGGGAGCATCTGCGAATGAGCATTCCGATGCTCCTGAACATGAGCGTCAGCGGAATGAGCTTCGTCGGTGCCGACATCGGCGGCTTCCGAGGCGATCCGTCGCCGGAATTGTTCACGCGATGGATGCAGACGGGCATTTTCTATCCGTTGTGTCGAACGCACACCTGCGGCGGAATGGGGAAGGACGGACCGGAGCAGGATCCGACGGTCTACGGCAAGAAACACGAAAAGCTCAATCGCCGCGCCATCGAACTACGCTACGAGCTGCTGCCGTACATCTACACGCAGCTTCGGGAGACTGAGCGAACGGGCGATCCACTGCTTCGGCCGTTGTGGTACGACGAGCCGTTGATGGAGAATGTGCATCGAAAGGACTACGAGTTCTTCTTCGGAAAGTCGCTGTTCGTCGCACCTGTTGTTCAGGAAGGCGCCACAAGACGGGAATTCTCGCTGCCGGCGGGCAGTTGGTTCGATTTCTTCAGCGGGAAGAAGTCGGAAGGCGGCCAGGACACGAGCGTCAAAGTCGGACTGGATTCGATTCCGATGTACGCGCGTGCCGGATCGATCGTACCGACGCGGGAACCCGTGCAATTCACGGACGAGGCGCCGCTTACAGAACTGACGTTGAACGTTTTTCGCGGCAATGGCATCGGGACGTTTTACAACGACGACGGTCTGTCCTACGACTATCGCCAGGACGCAAGCGTGGAAGAGTCTTATCGCATCGAGACGGAGGGCGAGCGAATGACGTTCGAATTCGTGTCTCGCGAAGGCGATGCGACGTTTTCTCCGGCCAAGTACCTGGTCCGTTTCGTGGGGATCGATGCGGCCCCTTCGGCCGTTGAAATCGGCGGCAGGAAAATGTCGTCGAAGAAATCGGCGGCGGATTTCGCCAAGGCGAAGACCGGCTGGCGATTCGACAAGCGGACCCGATCGTTGTGGGTGCGATCGGCGGATTTCGGACCGGGAGCGACAATTGATGTGACGCTGAAATCGGGCACAAAGCCCGGCGGCAGGAAAAAAGCCGCCGAATAGTAGCCGAACCGGCCATCGGCCGGTGCATTGCCACATCACCCATCGCCGACGCCCGCGAAACATGATTCAATGGTCGTTGTGCGATACACTGACAACAATACAGAATCCCGACGTCCTCCGCCGACTCCGGCGGAGGTGCGCCGTCATTGCTTGTAATCATCTGGTCGACTCAAAGGAGACTTGCCATGCCGCGAGACGAATTCATGAAACAGCAGTACCTGACATTGCGAGACGAGATTCGAAGCAGCAAGAGCCGCGTGTTTCTTATTCTCGTGATCGGAACCCTCTTCATCCCGATCGCCGCATTCGCCGCGAAGGAGTACGGCAGCACGTTCGCCAGCGCATCACTACCCTTCATCCTGCTCGTGCTGATGATCGCGTTCGTGATGGAGCAGAACAGCATCGTCCGCGCCGGTCGCTATCTCAAGGAGCAGGTGGAGCCGCATATCGACGGCGTTGTATCCTGGGAGAACTGGCTGGAAAGCAATCATCGGCTGCGCGACGCCGATCGCTATTTCTTCGGCAGCTTTCTGCTCGTCCTGATGCTGTTCTACGCGATCGGAT
>JAJDEC010000112.1 GCA_029259995.1 Phycisphaerae bacterium | reverse complement strand
GATGGCTGAGCAGGACGCCGAGTTCATTCAGGCCCAGCGCATCGTCGGGATCGAGTGCGATCGCCTTGCGAGTTCCCTCGATGGCGTCGTCTATTCTGCCTTGCTCGTACAGCGCATGGGCAAGATTGAATCGCGCTCGCGCGTTGTCGGGGCGTTTTGAAACAACGTCCGACCACATCGTCTCCGCCGAGGCGTAATCCCGATTGCGATCGAACGTGGCGATCCCCAGCGCCGCCGCGACGATCACGCCGCACGCCAGTATACCGACCGATCCACCGGTTCCCGTGGCCCCGGACTTTGACGATCCTCGTGCCAATATCCGATACGCGCCAAGCACAATCAGCACGATCGGTCCCGCCAACGGCAGGTACATTCGATGTTCGAACGCCATCTCGGACATCGGAAGAAAACTCGATGTCGGCGCCAGGATGGCAAAAAACCAGATGCCGGGGAACGAGGATGGCAGACGCCGAATGGCTGCCCATAAGACGGACAATGCCAGCGCCGACACGACGAGCGTTGTGACGAGGATTGTTGTAGACGATGTTTCGATCGGCCATCCGTAGTCGAGACAAAGTGGCGTTGGCCAGAGCGTCAGGCGCAGGTAATGCAATATTACGCCTTGTTGTGTCGCGACATATTCCAGTGGGGCTGGCAGGCTCGCCACGCCGAATCCAGCCGCAGCGCCTCGAGGTGCGGAAAGCCCGAGCATCACAACTATGCCGATCGTCGCGAACAAGCCGACATGCATTCCGATTCGTCTTTTCCAGTGCGTCCCGTTCTCCGGTTTTGAAACGACGATCACGTCAAATGCCAACAACACAAGCGGCGCTGTCGCCATCGTTTCCTTGCAGAGCATGCCGATTGCGCAACAACCCATGGTCGTCGCCCCAAGCAATCTCGATGGTGCAGACACATATCGAATGAATGCGTAGAACGTCGCGAGATACGCGAGGCCAGCGAGGCTTTCCGCTCGCTGCACGATGTATGTCACGCTTTCCGTCTGAAGCGGATGCACGACCCAGATCAGTGCGACTGTTAATGCCAGCACGTCTGCATGTCGGCCAAACATTCGGCAGAAAGAAGCGAATCGCAGTGTCCGCCGCACGATTCCGAAAAACGCCCATGCCGCAAGGATGTGTATCAACAGGTTCACAGCGTGATAGCCGCGCACGTCCAGATCGCTGAGGGCGTAGTTCAGGCCGAACGTCAGGTTGACGATCGGTCGGCCGGAGACCGTCGTCACGGCCGGCGGAGACAAGAGATCATTTAACGGCCAGAGCTGTCGAATCGATGCGTTGTCGACAATTCCGGATTGATCGTCAAAAAGAAACGCGCCGCTGAACGAATTGGCATAACAGAGAATTGCCCCGATCGCGATGGCGGCGAGCGGACTGATCGTCGAAAACCGTGACGCGTTGACGATCCGCGCGTCGTCGGGCGACGAGGCTTCCGCCGGCCGGGCTGCGTCGGATGATCGCGATTCGTCCATCATCGCGAGTATAAGGCCCCGATAAGCGTTTCATAAGCCAAGGCCTCGATAGGATCATCTGTGCCGTATTCTCGACCGCCGCGCGTCATGCCTGTTTCAACGGCCGCTCGCAGCGCCGACGCCCAACATCGGCATGCATTCGGTAAGCGCGCGGATGACACAATCGTGCCAATGGGTGCTTGCCACCCAGTGTCTCGGCCTCGGAATAAGCCAGGTCGCTCCGATGAGCCTTTCGCCCGCGTCAATGAAACGGTTCCCACTGGGTGCTTGCCAAATGCAGTCTGACAATTCGACCGCATAAGATCGCCGAAATTCGCACTGAAAGTGCGACCCATGGGAGCCCAGGACAAACGAAGGCCGCAACGCGGCCGAAGTGCAGTCCTGGGTCTGTGGTTGATACAAGTGTATAGCCCTGAAAGGGCGTTCTAATTCTCGGCCAGCCCCTGCTTGTCACCCAGTGTCTCGGCCTCGGAATGAACCATTTCGCTCCGATGTGCCTTTCTCCTGCGTCAGTGAAACACGTGCCACGAGGAGTTTGCCGCACTGTGCCGGGTTCGCGAAAGAAACGCAGAGCCGACAATTCACCTCCGCGTCATCATCGCGTGCAATGCGATGATCGAATGCGAATCGATGCCGGTTTTGTTCCGATCCAGTCGGCGAACTTTCGAATCTCCGGATGCGATCGCAGCGCGTCGATCGAATTGAATGTGTCCGCCAGCGATTTCTCGGACAGCGTCGCGTGGACATGTGCGTGACACGGGCGACAGAGGTTGGCCGTCTCTCGCCGGCGCTCGACGTCGAACAATCGCCGCGTTCGTTTGCTTCGATGCTTCATGCGCGGAATCAAGTGATGACGTGTTGTGCGCACGCTGACTCGCCTGCACAATTCACATCGATCGACCGGGTTGCCAGATCGTTCAATCTTCATCTCACGCTTCAACCATCAATCCAACGTGCAATCCGGCGGTTCCGCCGTCTCTTGCTTGGCCTTTTCGTTCACCAACTCGTCCGGTGAAATTCCCAGTTCTTTCATGCTCTTATCGAATCCAATCATCGCGCCGCATTCAGGGCATCGATAGGAATTCAATCCCCGCAAATCGTAGTCGCATCTCAGGCAGGTTCGCCCCTTCTTCTTATCGCGAAGCGGCTCGCGCCAGCCCGTGGCATTTGGATCGCCGTCCCAAGCAAAGGCCATGAATTCAAGCCCAATGTAGAGGACGAATAGCCCGACGATTGTAAGGATCACGAGCACGGCACAGATCTCCCATTCCTCGACATCCGCTGCATACTCACGAATTCTAACGATCCCGGGCCGTCGGCTTTCCGATTTGCTTCCTTCGGCCCTGTGAAAAAACCAGCACTCACTGCTGGCGGCAGATGTTGCCGATCCTTATGATGGAATGTTCCTGGTTCGGCTGGACGATGTCCGTCTGAATCTCGCGGAGGGTTCCCGCTCAGCAGGAGGCTGTGCGACGTAAATCGCTGCGGCATGGAGGCTTGCAGTCGCTTATGATCCTGAAGAAACTCACAGCCACAGGCTTCAAGAGCTTTGCCGACAAGACGGAATTCGTCTTCGATTCCGGCATTACCTGCATCGTCGGGCCCAACGGCTGCGGAAAAAGTAACGTTGTGGACGCCATCAAGTGGGTCCTCGGCGCCCAATCCCCCAAGAGCCTTCGCGGCAAGCAGATGCTGGACGTCATCTTCAACGGCTCCGGCACGCGCAAGAGCGGCGGCATGGCCCAGGTCGATCTCACTTTCGATAATTCCGACGGCCTGCTCCCGATTGATCAGACGGAAGTGACCGTCTCGCGGCGGCTTTATCGCTCCGGCGAAAGCGAATACCTGATCAATCGAAGTCCGGTCCGCCTCAAGGATCTTCGTGAGCTTTTCCTGGACACAGGCATCGGTGTAGACGCTTACAGCGTCATTGAGCAGAACCGCGTTTCGGCCATGCTTGATGCCAACGCCGTCGAGCGCCGTGGAATCCTGGAAGAGGCGGCGGGGATCAACAAGTACAAGGTCCGCAAGAAGGAAGCGCTTCGACGCCTCGAACGCGTCAACCAGAATCTGCTTCGCGTTCAGGACGTCGTCGAAGAAGTCGAACGCCGCCTGCGCAGCGTCAAGCTTCAGGCCGGCAAGGCGCGAAACTACGAGGCCTATTCCCAGCAGCTGCGGGAACTCCGCAGTCGATACGCGCTGGCCGAATATCATCGACTTGCCGGCTCGCGCGACGCACTCGTGGCCGAGACGACGGAACGCTCAGACGAAGCGACGCGGCTTCGCACGGCCATCTCCGACAACGAAGCGAAGACGAGCGAGGCGAACGTTCGCATCGTCGAACTTGAGAAAGAGACGCAGGCGACGGAATCGAAAATGGCCGCGTGTCAGTCGCAGATCACGGGCACGCAGGAGAGAATCTCCGCCTTTGAGCGCCGAATCGTCGATCAGGAAGCGGTTCTCGAACGCTCCCGCGAACGCCTGAGTGGTTTCGAAGGGCAGATGTCGTCGCTGGAATCCCGGCTGGCGGAACAGGAAGAAGCCGCGCGGCGCGTGGAGGCCGAACTTGTCGAAGTGCAGGCCGATCAGACGCGCGTTCAGGAAGAAGACACGACCTGTGCGCTCGCGCTCAATGAAAAGCGATCCGGCCTCGAAGAATTGAAAGAGAGCATCGTCGAGCTCGTTCGCCGCCAGAGCCAGCTGCAGAATGAATTGCACGGCTTCGACGTGCAGACGCAGTCGCTGACAGATCAGAAGGCGAAGCTCGAGGCGCGCGATGCCGAAGTCGCCCGCGAACTCGGCGCTGCCGAAGTCCGATGCGATGAGCTCAAGCTTCGAACCGCTGAACTCGCGGAGCGCATTGCAGAGCGCAACAAGTCCCTCGAAGAAACCAAGATCCGCCTTGCCGACGTCGGCCAGCAACGCGCGACGCTGATCGATCAGCTCGGCGCCGCCAAGGAATACCGCAGCGGTCTCGAAAGCCGGCGCGAACTTCTCGAAGAGATGGACAGCAAGCACGAGGGCCTTCTAGCCGGGGCCCGCGAGATCCTCGAACAGCGCGACGCGGACGAGACGCGATCCAGGTACGGCTACGTCATCGGCGCCGTCGGCGAGATCTTCGAAACGGATGTCGCACATGCAGGCATCGTTGAAGCCGTTCTGGGCAACGTCGAGACGAATCTCGTGGCGACGGATCGCGCCAGCCTTTTGGCCGATCGCGATGCGCTGGGCGAACTGAGCGGCCGCGTCCAGGCGTATTGTCTTGATAGCGTACCCGTGCCGATATCTGGCCCCGATCTCTCGTCGCAGGAGGGCTACGTGGCCTGCCTGCTCGACTGGGTCAAATATCCCGAGCATTGCGCCGCACTGGCCCGCCACATGATGGGGCGTACTTACGTCGTTCAGAGCGTGGAGGCCGCCGCAGCGATGTCGAAGCTCGATTCGCACGCGCGCTTCGTCACAATGTCCGGCGTCGTGGTCGAGCCGGACGGCCGCATCAGCGTGGGGGCGCTGGGGTCCGACACGGGCATGATCAGCCGACGCAGCGAACTTCGAGAACTCGGCCGCGAGCTTGAGGAGGTCAAGTCGCGCATCACGCGGCTCGCCGAAGATCTGGCGCGCAGCGAAAGCGAAGCATCCAGTCTTGAGACATCGATGCAGAGTCTGCGGACAAGCGTGTACGAACTGAATACAGAGCGTGTCGAAGCGCAGGCGGCGTTGTCAAATATCGAGAATCGCATCCGCGTCCTGTCCGACGAACGGCCGTTGATCGCATCGGATATTGCCGCATTGGACAAGCGTCTCGGCGAAATCGCCGACAAAGTCGATGCGGCCCGCGAGACGCTCAAGATCGTGGAACAGAAGCACGTCGAAAGCGAACAGCTCATCAGCAATTTCCAGTCGCTCGTCGACGAACTCGTCGCCAAACGGGCGGAGATCGCAGAGCGCGTGACGGCGATGCGTGTTCGCGTCGGTGAGTTGTCGCAGCAGCGCGGCGCTGTCTCCCAGAGCATTCGCGAACTGAAGTCGTCGCGCATCCAGCTTGAGGCCGAACGCGATCGCGCCCAGCGCGACTTCGGCGAGGCCCAGGAACGCATCGACCAGTCCAAGAAGCAGATCGAAGAAGCCAACACGTCGCTCGAAGCGCTCAAGCAGGAGAGCGGCGATTTGCAGCGGATCGGCATGACGCTGCGGCAGGAGCGGGACTCGCTTCGCGATGCGGT
>JAJDEC010000111.1 GCA_029259995.1 Phycisphaerae bacterium | reverse complement strand
GCCGCGCGCGGCGTTTTCGACACATATTGGGGTTGGGGCGTTTCCTTCATCGACGTGGAGAATGACGGCGATCTCGACATCATGGCCGCGAACGGTATGGACGAATTCGCGGAATGGCTGCTGCCGACGTCGTCCGTGATCAATGCACCGACTGTTCAGTTCGTCAATGACGGCGCGGGCTCATTCTCGCGCAGCATGGCGACGGGGCTGGAAGCCGGAGAGGACTCTCGGAGTCTGATCGTGTTCGACTACGATCGGGATGGGGATGAGGACGTTCTTATCAGTAACTTAAACCAGCCAGCGCGGCTTCTTGAGAACGTGACGTCCAATTCCGGCCATTGGCTGCATGTCCAGCTGATTCAGGGACCAGACCAGGCGCGTGATGCGATCGGTGCGACAGTGCATGCGCATATCGGATCCGTCATCAAGCGCCGTGAGATCCTCTGCGGCGGCAGCTATCTCGCCGGCGTTCCTGCCGAGGCCCACTTCGGTCTCGGCCTCGCAACGTCGATCGACGAATTGAGGATTCGCTGGCCGGATGGTGAATCGACTACCTATGTTGATGTTGAGGTGGATCAGTTTCTGACGATCAGTCGTGTTGAAGGGGACTGTCATCCGGACGGCCATGTGGACGGCCGCGACGTGCAGGGATTCGTGCGTGCGATGCTCGGAGGCGCAGGCGTGCCGCCTTGCGACAGCTTCGGCGATTCCTCGGGCGGCGTCGCCGAACGGGTTCAACGCTTCATCGACGCCCTGATCGACTGACGCGCATTGTTGGATTGAGCGCGTGCCTTGATTCAGAACTTGAATTCGTACGACACGTAGAACAAGTCGGCATCCTCGCTCGGTCCCGTCGTCTTGATGAAGTTGTTGCCCCAGAAATGCGAGTAGCCGAAGAGGAGCGACGAATGCGCGTCGTGGGCGTACTTGATTGTCACGTCGAGCTCGTTACCGATGTCGTGACCCGATCGACCCGTCGGATCGCGCCGCACGGCGCCGCCGCCGGCGTTGTAGAGCGCATCCGTCTCTGAATCGTTCCAGAAAGTCAACCATGCGAGTCGCGTCGTGACTTTCTTGCAGGGCTTGAACGTCAGATTGATGTTCGACGCCAGCACGTTCTGTCGTGCGAACAGGTCCAGATATCCGAGATGCGCATGCCCCAGTGGGAACAACTGGTTGAATGTTTCGTGGGCACCGTCCGTCGGATCGTCGTCGCCGCTGCCGAAGTCGAATCCCGCGCCCAATCGTGGCGTCCATTCCGCTTCCTTGAACGTGTAGCCGAGATCGACGGCGCCGGCCCATGCCCGGATCGTGTCGCCGGCAAACGTTCCCCATTGTCCCATCAGCTCGCCGTCATAGTCGAAGTTGCCCGTCTTGCCGCCGATGCGACCGCCGGCCGTCAGAAGGGTTCGATCACCGACGCGACCGTTCGCGTTGGTCAGATCGCCCGTATCGTGGAGGCCGAGGATATAGAGTTCTGCGTAGTGATCCGGGATGCCTTTGTACTTGCCGTAGAAGCCATAGAAGTGCTGCTCTTCCCGATACTCATCCGGCTTGCGATTGAGTCCCTCTGACAGATCGATCGGAACCGGCCGCACATAAAAGAAATCCGCGTCGAATTTCTCGTTCGTGTAGAACAACTTGACGCCGTCGAATCGGCGGCGCGTGTTCGCCCAGTCCAACGGGCTGATCAGCCGCTGCTTGCCGTACAGCAACTCCTGTCGGCCCACGCGAAGTGTTAACGGGATTTTTTCGCCCAGCGGCCGCACATCCAGAAACAATTGGTGAAAGTCCCATCGATTCTCATGGATGCCGAGGAGCGGAAGATCGCGATCCTCGATCATGGCGTTGATGCCCTCGAAATAGAACCGCGCCAACTTCCTGTATCGAAGGTCCGTGTGGATGAAATAGCGATGCAGGAAGTACGTGTCCTGCGCCGGCTCCGCCGAACCGAAAGTCGGATTCGTCACTGCCTCGAGCCGCGCCCGAAAGCTGCCGCCGACACTGAGCGTCAGATCGTCCGTGATATGCATGTGCTTGATCGGATCGAAGAAATCAGGCCGATAGCTGCCGTCCGGTCCATCCAGATAGCTGAAGTCCTCGTCGTATCGGAGACCGAGGTACTTCGGGCCCGGAAGCGGCTTGTTTGTCGGCGGCGGGGCGTTGTCATCGATTTTCGCCGCGCCCTGTTGGTTCGCTTCGATCGGCGTCGATTCAGTCACTGTCGCCGCGCCGTCGTCGGATGTCTCGGCGATGGCATTGCTTCGATGCGATGATGCCAGAACGCAAACCAGGATAATGGCAATGCGCCGGCAGCGGCCGCAATGCGTTGCATGGGTCCAAACCATTTCGATCTCCCAAATTGGCGCGACCAATCGCTCGCCCGTCATGAGAACTGATGTCGTCGGCGCGAGCGACTCCGAAATCGCTCGGCGGACACTCGACACGGCGTCGGCAGGCACATCGATACGTCCAGCGCCGTCGGATGGCCGAGCTATGAAGTGATTCCGAAAATCGCGGGAATGGCCTGCAGAATCGGCAACGCCACGGCGTTGAAGGCGCCGAGCACAATTGCGACAAATACATCAAAGAAACTCGACACCAGGGCGGAAATGATCTGATCGCCGGTTGACATAGAAATTCTCCTTCACGGGTGTTGTCGGGCCGCGTTGAAGCGACGATTCAAACAGGATTCTCTCAACGAACGGAGGTCACGATGCTGATTCGCACACATGCATACCGATCGCCGATACAGCGGTTCGAAAACATACGCGCTCCGATCCAATCACGGAAGTGCTTTGCCGACGTTTTTGTCCGCTTTTATGCCGTCGGCCGAATTGCTGTGGCTCACGCATCGTGCCCACGGCCCTTGGCGGCGCAAGAGAGGGTCCGAATACACGCATCTCGTTAAATGAATATTCACGAAGCGTGCGTCTGCGATGACCGCGGCATGTTGAATGCGATAAATCGACAACCGCCGAAACGCGAGCGCAAATCCTACATCGATATCACAAGCCGCCCGAGAATCGGAGAGCCGCCAAATGTGACGCAGAAGCCTTTGAAAACAAAGGCCCTTACGCGTACTGATCTGCATCAAGGGGAACTGGGCAGAGCCGGATTTGAACCGGCGACACACGGATTTTCAATCCGTTGCTCTACCAACTGAGCTACCTGCCCGCAAGCGGACCCGGCGAACCGGGAATCCCGGATTATGCGCCACGATGTGCCGTCCGGCAAGTCCTTTAACCCGATGACAAGCTCAATGCTCGACCGTGGTTATCGCTCCGCATCCCGGATTCTGGCTCGATTGACATGCGGGCGGCAGGGGCGGGCTGTTGGTGAATTGTCGGTTGGCGATTGTGCACGGGATTGGTCCGTCGGGGCCGGTTGGCGTCCGTCTCTAAAATGCCCGGCGCCGTTTCCAAGGTCCGTCCGGTGGATTCCAGCATCCCGATGGATGCGGCGCTCGTCGGTGGCTTCGGTCTGAGTTCCTTGATCAGTTTCCGGCCGCCGATGTACGCGAAGAAAACCAGCGTCGCAACGAGCAGGACGTTGATGGCCCATCGCGATCGAAATCGAACGCCGACCCAGTCGGATCGATTGTTCATCAGCAGGAGCGTCATTGCGAGAAGCGGCATGAAAAGCGCACCAAGCACGGCGTAGGTCAACTGAATATGCTCGACACGCTGCGTCACGAAGAAGATCGGTACGATCGCCAGTCCGAAGAGAAACACCCGATACGCTTTCGTCTTCGTGTAGTCGATGGCCGGTTCGTCGGTCGCGACGTTTCCACGTGGCCTGCGATTCATGTAGACGAAATCTGCGAACAGATAGGGCACGCTTTGCCATACGCCGAGCAGGCTGGAGAAGACGGCGCCCCAGAATCCGATGAGAAACACCCATCGACCGAAAGTGCCCATCGTGAGCGCCAACTGGTCGGCCAGCACAATGGCCATCTTCGCGCCGCCCTGTGTCAGCGTGATCTTGCTGCCGATCACGATCATGGCGACGCCGAATATCGCCGTCATCCCGTAGCCGATCGCGAGATCGAGCCGGCAGGCGCGAACGCCCGACTCGCCCGTTCGGCCTTCCTCGCGGATCCAATAGCCGTAGCACAGCAGCGTTACTGTTCCGCCGACGCCGCCGATGATGCCGAGGATGTAATTCAGCGCGTTGTCGGCCCTGGGAATCGTCGGCATGATCAGTCCCGTACCGACGGCGCCCCAGTCGGGCTTGATCAGCACTGCCGTCGCGATCACGGCCGCGAACATCACGCCGATGAACACGGCCATGAGTTTCTCAAAGAGCCGATAGCCGCCGAGCAGCACGAGCGCGACGCCGATGAATGAGTGCGCGATGCCCCAATAGAATCTCGCCGTGTCTGCGTCCGCGTTGGGCGTGAACAGACCGTATCCCGCCACGCCGCAGGCGCTCATCAGCGCGCTGCCCGTCGCCACGCTCCAGATCAACAGGTATGCGAGAAACACCCAGCGAATCCACGCGCCGAGCTTGTCCGACCAGCCCTCGAGCAACGTGGTCCCTGTCGCCATCTGCCAACGCGCGACGCCTTCATTCAACGCCCACTTCAGCAGTGCCCCGGCAATCGCCGTCCATGCGACGACGACGCCAAGCCTCGAACCCGCCAGGCCCGCCGTGATCAGATCGCCGGCCCCGACGCCTGTCGCCGCGACGAGAATGCCCGGCGCGATCGAGGAAAGGAAGGAGCGATGGGGCGTCTTGTTCGTCGTATCTGTCATGGTGTCGATTTGCCGAAATGCGACATTCTTGGACTTTCCACAACGAGGCCTTTAGAGATCGGACAACGCACCGACGATATTCGCCCGGCTCGCCCGCATCGCCGGAATGATCGCTGCCAGCATGCACAACGCCGTTGCCGCCATCGCGCCGTAGGCCACCAGCGTCCACGGAATGCTGAATTCCGGCTCGAAGCCCGACAGGATCGCCGTCATCCGATTGCTTGTTCGTCCCAGCACGAATCCGAGCAGCAGGCCCAGACCGCTGCCGATCAATGCGAGTATCAGCGCTTCGCCGACGATCATTCGCAGGACCTGGCTGCGCGTGACGCCGATTGCGCGCAGCACGGCGAGATAGCGCGAGCGACTCGCCACATTTGCCGCCATCAGGTTGCCCAGCCCCAGCGCTGCGATCAGCAGTCCCGCGAACGGAATCGCCGACAACAGCAGCGTTACGCGATTGATGTTGTCGTCGATCTGCTGCTTCAATTCGCGCGCCGTGACAAATGCCTTGATCGGCCAGCCGAGTTGCTTGAGCATTGAATTGACGACGCGCTCTTCCGGACCATCGCCGGGGATGGGGCCGCCGCCCAGCGCAAACGTCTTCCGCCCAGCCTTGTTCTCCATCGCCGAGACGCCGCCCTGTGTGTGCGATGTGTCGGACACGATTCGCGTCGCGTCGTGCGCTGGCAGATCAAAATTGAACAGGATCAGTTTGCCGTAGTGTCGGCCGAACAGATCCTTTGCGTCCGCCGTGGTACACATGATCGCACCGACGGCATACGATTGAAAATACGTGCCCGCATTGAAAAAGCTGATCGCGATGTCCAGGCCGGGCGACGCGATCACGCCCGCGACGCGAAACGTCGTCCGAACATAATGTCGATCCGACGCCTTGATGATCTTCGCACGTTTGTTTCCGCGTTTTTCGATAGTCCTTGCCGTCCTTGCCGACACATCAACCCAGATCGTGACTCTGTCGCCCAGATGCTTCTTCTTCGCCTTGGCGAATTCGCGCGTCACGAGGATGTGGCCGCCTTCGTTCAGAAGTCGCTTCGCTTCCGGCTCACTCCCTTCGATGAACGTGAGCTTGACGATGCGAAAACCCTCTTCGGGATCGATCGCCAGACAACGCGACAGCGCATCCGTGCCCGAAAACATATTCATCAAAATGTTGTCGGTCGGCTTTCGCATGGAAAAGCCGAAGTCATCCGTGACTGTGAATTCGTCGCCCTTGATCCCCGGCGTCTCGTTCAACGCATGTACCTTGTCAAACGGCAACGGCTTGTAGGAGTACAACAGCGCGTCGGGGAATTCCTTCGGAAACTGCCAGCCCTGTTTGACGGAGTTCCCCCATACGACGAGACCGACGATCATCGACAGGCCGACCATTAGCGCCGCGCTGATCGCTCCCGCACGAAAAGGGGCCCGCATGATCTCATCGCCCAACAGCTGTGGTCGAATCCGCAATGCAAACGCCGCGACGATCGTCGCCAGTCTTCCCGCGATCGTGACGATCAGCGGAACCAACATCGCCGCTCCGAAGTACAGGAGCACCACGCTGAGAATCGCCGTCGCATCAAATCCGCCTTCGCCCCGATCCGGCATCGATCGATTGACATATTCGTGCGCGAAGAGCGCGGTGACGCCGATCGCGCCGACGATCCAGACCCACTTGCGCGAGCTGCGCCCCGTCGTCGCCCGGCTTGCTTCAATCGGCGAAACGTGAAATGCCGACATCGCGGGAACGGCCGCCCCCAGCAAAGTCGTACCGATGCCGCCAAAGACGGCCAGTGCCATTCCCCAGTCGCTGATTGCAAAATTGCCGAGATAGTCGGGCACGGCGCTCAACGTCAGCCATTGAAACGCAAGTCCGATCGGTATCCCCATCAACGTGCCGGCGATGCCCAGTGGAAGCGTCTGGATGAGCACGAATCCCGTCAACTGCCAGCGTGTCACGCCGACGCATCGCAGCAATCCGAGTTCGGCAACGCGTTCCGACACGCCCATGCTCATCGTCGCGAGAATAATGAAGAATGCCGTCAGCAGAACGACGCACGCCAGCAGTAACATGATGAACTGCAACAGACCCTTGGCGGCGTCCAGTTTCTTGTGCTGCGCTTCTGTCGTGTTGATCTCTATCTCGTTCGTCTTTTTTCCGGCCGCCTTCAGTGCCGCGTCACGCGCATCGATCCGCGTGCGAACCTGCTCGGCGACGGACTGAATGTTCGCTATCGTCGGATTCTCGACGATGATGTCGACGGCCTTGATCTTCCCCGGCAATCGCGCGATTCGCTGCACTCTCTCCAGAGACGTCCACGTCATCATTGCCTGGTTCAGGCTTGCCCGTCGACGATCGATCACGCCGACGACGACGAACGCCTCGGGGATCCTGGGGACGTCGTTGTCCTGCAACAACAGCGTGTCACCGAGGCCCAGGTCAAACTCCTCCGCCAGCAGGCGCTCGATGACGATCGCGTTGTCATCGCCCGATTCGATGAAACGACCCTCCAACATGCGATGCGTTCGGAAGATCGACTCCTGCCCGGGGTTCACGCCCGTGACTTCGATGTCGACGAACTCGCTCTGCGGCGAATTGGCGTTGCTGCCTGTCGCCGGGGCTGCTTCGACGTATTCGCGCGTACGTGTCGTGATGTGTTCAACGCCTGGAATATCCCGGATGAGATCCGCAACGTCAGCGTCAAACAACCCCCAGACGCCCGCCGCCGGCTCGACGATGACATGGCTGCGGCCAATCCATTCCAGGACGACATCTGTGATGCCGCGTCGAACGGATTCATAGCAACACGTCACCCAGACGACGACGGCGACACCGAGCGTGACCGACAAGACGGCCAGCGCCGTGCGGCCGGGCCTAGTCCGCCAGTTGCGCGTAGCGATCTGCGACCAACTGCGCATCGCCTGCGCCCCCCGGGAGTGCTTCCCCGCTGAGTTGTCCGGATTTCAGGAATAAGACGCGATCGGCGTGCGCCGCAGCGTTCGCTTCATGCGTCACCATGATGACAGTCGTTTGAGATTCCTCGCAGAGTGCCCGCAACAGCGCCCAGACCTGCTTCGAGGAGGATGGATCGAGATTTCCCGTCGGCTCGTCTGCGAGGATCAGGACGGGATCGACCATCAGCGCCCGCGCGATCGCCACGCGCTGCTGCTCGCCGCCCGACATCAGCGCCGGTCGATGCTTCAGCCGATGACCGAGCTGAACCTTGTCCAGTACGTTCTTGGCCTGCGCTGTTGCTTCCTTCGAGGATCGGCCGTCCACGAGATAGGGCAGCATGACGTTTTCGAGCGCCGTCAGCGTCGGCAGCAGATTGAACGCCTGAAACACGATGCCCAGCCGTCGCCGGCGAAACAGTGTTCGTTCCGTATCGCTCATCGTGTTGATCTCGCGATCGTCCACGACGATCCGACCGCTGTCCGGTAGATCCAAGCCGCCGACGAGATGCATCAGCGTCGTTTTTCCCGATCCACTGTGGCCCATGACGGCGAGCATTTCCCCGCGACCGACAGTGGCCGACACGCCGTCCACAGCGCGGATCGTCTCGTTGTCGAGTTGGTAGTGCTTTTGCACATCCTCGATCGAGACAACGATGTCGGGTTTTTCGGGGCTATCCGTCATGACGCTGGCGGCGTACGCGGCCTGAAGTTTTCCCATCAACACTGCCTTCGATGTCGATGACCGCGTCATCGAAAGCTTCGACGGATCATCGCCGCGTTGGCGTTGTCGTGCAATGTCGCGGGGGAGTCGCCGATCGGCTTTGTGCCGATCGCAGCCGGCGATTGCGTGCGTTCCTGGTCGGTAAAACTATAATCCGGCCAAGCCCCAGCGTGTTTGCGCCGTGCAACCGCCGAACGATTCCAGTCGTCGTTTCTATTGAGAAGCGATCCGAATGCCCGTTGGAAACCATGCGAATCATCATTACGTCGGATCTGCACTACAACATCGCCCGCAGTAAGAGACCGACTCGGGCGATTGCCGAGAAAATCTGCCAATTGGGCGGCGATGTTC
>JAJDEC010000012.1 GCA_029259995.1 Phycisphaerae bacterium | reverse complement strand
GGCCGCAAGCCGGGTGAACGATACAACATCTACGTCGGCGGCGCGCTTGGGGGGGATCGCGTCGCGGATCTGTTCGCCGACGATGTCCACGTGTCCGCGTTTGTCGAGACGTTGCAACCACTGCTTCGATTGTGGGCCGAAGCGCGTGGGCCGGATGAAGGGTTGAGCGACTTCTATCATCGCACGCTTGGTACGACGTCACCGCGATTGAAGATCACGGGCGCAGAGACGCCGACAGGCGTTCTCATTCCACTTGAGGTGCTGTTCCGATGACGACACGGATCCAAGCCATCAGCGTTTCGCATCAAACGGCGACGATCGACATGCGCGAACTGTTATCCGTCTCGGACAATTGCGCCGAAGTGATTGTTCAAAGTCTTGCGCGCCGCTTTGGCGAGGCGGTATTGCTTCGCACCTGCGGCCGGCTGGAACTCTACGTCACGGCCATCGGCGGCCAGAGTGCGATCGGTCCGTTTGCACGCGCGCTGGGCAGATCCCGGAGAACTCTCGAGTCAGTTGCCCGCCCGATGGACGAGGCACAGGCATCGCGACATTTGATGGAAGTTGCCTCGGGAATGCGTTCACCATTGCCAGGTGAGCATCATGTTCTCGGCCAGGTGCGATCCGCCGGGCTCGACGCGTCGAACGCAGGGACCAGCGGACCTTTGCTGACGACGTTGTTTCAATCGGCAATTCACTGCGGCCGTCGTGTTCGCAACGAAACGCCGATCGGGCGGCTGGCGTCCTCGTACGCGGACGCCGCGCTGCACGCCCTGCGACGCCGGTTGTCGCCCGGTATTCGCGTTCTGCTTGTCGGCAGCGGAACGCTCGCCAATGAAATCGGCTCGGGCATCGCCGCGGAGCGCGTCGCCAATCTGACAATAGCAAGCCGCCATCGTGCTCGAGGCATCGAACTGGCCAATCGCACAAACGCAACATGGCGCCCGGTTAGGGAAATCGCGCAGAGTATCCGTCAGGCAGACGTCGTCATCTGCTGCACGTCGAGCCGGAGCACACTGATCGACGCCCGTGACATTCCTGTCGATGATAAACATCGGACAATCGTCGACCTCGGCATGCCGCGCAATGTCGACGCGCGTGTCGGATCGTTGCCCAACGTAACGCTGATCGATCTCGACCTGCTGACGAACGGCATTGCGATCGCCCGGGATTGCATCGACGAGGCGCGAATGATTATCGATGGAGAGGCGGCGAGATTCATGGCATGGCTGGAGCGACGACGTGAGTTCCACGCAACCGGTCGCATTTCCTACCAGGCCATTTCGACAATCCGCGACGAGGTGGCCGCATGACGAACATCACGCACATACTCGCGGCGCATGGCGCCGGCGACGACTCTCCGTCAAACAGGTACATCCGACAACTCGCCGAAACACTCAATCGCATGGGCGAGTTTGCAGAGGTCATTTGCGCGTTCCGCAAGGGCACTCCGACATTTTCTGATGTGCTCGAACGAGTCAGGACACGACAAGTGATCGTTCTGCCGATCATGACAAGCGAAGGTTATTTCTCGAGAAAGGTGCTTCCACGCTCGCTCGCCGAATCCCCAGGCTCTGGCGATCTCAACGTGACAATCATGGCGCCACTGGGGACCAATCCAGCAATCATCGAGATCACGGAAGAGATCATTGTCGATGCGGCGACCGCGATGCGATTCAGCCCTGACGACGCCGAAATTATTCTCGCCGGACATGGCACGCGACAGTTCGCCGGAAGCTGTTCGCGCACAGTCGAAGTGGCGGAGGCGCTGGGCAAACGGCATGCCGATTGGTCTATCAGGACGGCGTTCCTGGATGAAACGCCTTATCTCGCTGACGTCGACCTTGCAGCGATGAATCGCCCCGTGATTGCAGTTCCGTTTCTTATCGGCGGCGGGCAGCACGTATCGATCGACATTCCGAGACTGCTTGGAATCAGCGAGAGCGGATCGGAATCGACACCGCCGTTGTTCGGACGGATTGGCAATCGAGTGCGAGTCTGCACGACGGCAGTGGGAATGCATCGTCGAATCCCTGGACTTGTCCGCAACCTTTTCCGGGCCGCCAGCCCGAAGACACAGGCAGGAGCCGCATGAAATGACTGCATTTCCGTTCCACGGCGATTCCAACTCCATGCTGTTGAAGACGATCCGACTCGGAACGCGATCCAGCAGACTCGCGCTGGCACAGGCGAATCTCGTTCGATCGCTGCTGTGGCCACAAGGCGTCGCGTGCGAGATCGTCGAGATCAGTACGCCGGGCGACAAAGATCTGACACGGTCAGTCGCTGACTTCGATACCGCGGGACCGTTCACCGACGACATCGAGACAGCTTTGTTGCGTGGCGAAATCGACATTGCCGTGCACAGCCTCAAGGATCTGCAGTTAACGCATATGCCCGGCCTTTGCATTGCCGCCATTCTCGCACGCGGCGATCCGCGCGAGTCGCTCGTCTCTGTCGAAAACGCGCGCCTTGACGACCTGCCCTCGGGCGCAATCGTCGGTACAAGTTGCGATCGCCGGGCCGCGCAGATCCGCTACCTGCGCAACGACCTGCGAGTTCGTTCGATCCGTGGCCCCGTTGATGAGCGAATCCGCCAGGTTCGGGAAGGCGGATTCGACGCGGTAATCCTCGCGATCGCCGGTCTCCAGCGCAGCGGATTGGGGGCCGAAGCGGCCGAGATCTTCGCGCTGAGCCGATTCGTACCGGCGCCTGCGCAAGCGGCGCTCGCAATTCAGACGCGCGACGAAGACGTCGAAACGAATCGGCTTGTGGCGACGCTCGATCATGCGATCACACGCGAAGCTGTAAACGCGGAACTAAGCGTCCTGGCCCGATTCGACGGCCGCGACGATATCACGATTGCCGCGATCGCCGCAAGATCGCCTGACCTACAAATTCGCGTTCGCGTCTTGCGAACGGATGGGCATCCACTCTTCGAATCGATTCTTGCCGGCTGCGACGGTGCGGCGCTTGCCTGTCACGCCATCCATCGCATCGAAGAAGTCCTTCAACAATGGAAGATTGGTTTATGACACGGGCAAGACGGAAAGGAAGCGTATATCTCGTCGGCGCCGGTCCCGGGGATCCGGACTTGATCACGATGCGCGGCATGAGACTGCTCCGCAGCGCCGATGTTGTGCTATACGATCGACTCGTCGCAGCGGACCTCCTTACGGTCGCCGAATTCGCGGAACTGATCGACGTTGGCAAGGCGCCCGGATCGCATCGTCTGACACAGGAAGGCATCAACAGATTGATCGTCGATCAGGCGATGGCAGGAAGATCCGTGGTTCGACTGAAGGGCGGTGATCCGCTCATCTTCGGCCGCGGTCACGAGGAGTACAACGCCTGTGTCGAGCACGGCATCGAATGCGAAATCGTCCCGGGTGTATCGAGCGTCCATGCCGTCCCCGCCGCCGCAGGTATTCCCCTGACGCATCGTGGCGTCGCGAGCAGTTTCGCCGCTATCACGGGCCAATCCCGCGATGGCGAACTTCCGGATCATGATTTCAATGCGCTCGCGGGAATCGACACGCTGGTCGTACTCATGGGGCTCTCTACGCTTCGCGAGATCACGAGCGGCCTGTTGACCGCGGG
>JAJDEC010000110.1 GCA_029259995.1 Phycisphaerae bacterium | reverse complement strand
GCCCCGGCGTTCTGTGTCGAGAGGTCGATTGATTCGCTGTATGCGACTCAGGCGTGTCTCCTGTCGTGAACCGGCTGTTAGCCGGTTCCACACGATGAACCACTCCCTGTTGCCAGTTTTATTACGGACGCAGGAGTCCGGCGGCGTCGGCTTGTGAATCGCCGCCATTCCCAATAAAACGTCGGTTTTGGCAGACGATCCCCAGGCAGAAGACGATCCATGAATCTCGAAGAACTCCAAATCCTCCTTGCGGACACGAAGGCCAACGCCGAAAAGGCGATCGCGGTCGGCGATTCGATCGACGCGCTGCGATCGGCCGAATCCAAACTGCTGAAGGGGCCTCTTGCGGACGCCCTGAAGCAGATCAAGCAGTTCGATCCCGCAGAGCGTGGTCCGGCCGGTCAGTCGATCAACGCCGCGAAGAAGGATGTGCAGTCGTTGTTCGCCGATGCGCAGGCGAAGCTGAAGACGGCGGACGTCGCGAGCGATCGCAAGAAGTCGGCGGATTTCGATCCGACGCTACCGCCGCCGCTGAAGCGGCGTGGCGCGTTTCATCCCGTGACGGGGGTTCAGCGCGAAGTCGAGCGATTGTTTCGCGGGCTCGGGTTCAGCGTCGTCGGCGGGCCCGAGATGGAGACGGAGTTCTACAACTTCGAAGCGCTGAACATTCCGGCGATGCATCCGGCGCGGGATTCGCAGGACACATTCTGGCTGACGAACGGCTGGCTCCTGCGGACGCACACGAGCCCGTGCCAGGTTCGGGCGATGCAGCGATTCGGACCGCCGATGCGCGTGATCGCGCCGGGGCGATGTTTCCGATACGAGGCGATCGACGCATCGCACGAGAACACGTTCTTTCAGCTCGAAGGATTGCTGATCGACAAGGACATTTCGATCGCGCATCTGATCGCGTTCATGAAGCTGCTGTTGCGGCAGGTGTTTCAGCGCGACGTGGAAGTTCGGCTACGTCCGGGTTTCTTCCCGTTCGTCGAGCCGGGGTTCGAGCTGGACATGAGTTGTGCGATCTGCGACGGCAAGGGTTGTGCGACGTGCAAGCGCAGCGGATGGGTGGAAATCCTCCCCTGCGGCATGGTGCATCCGAACGTGTTGCGGCATGGCGGGATTGATCCGCATGAGTACACGGGCTTCGCGTTCGGCCTGGGTCTGACGCGCCTGGCCATGATGAAATATGGCGTTGCGGATATTCGCATTCTGAACAGCGGTGATTTGCGCGGGATCGTGCATCCGGATCGACTGGGCGGCGAGCGGATCGCGTAGCGCCATTCAGAGCCTCGCTGTCCTCAGCGTGGCGGCTTCGATCAAGCGCTGCTCGACATCCTCCGCCGTGAGGACACGGCGGCTCTGAATGGAATTCAATCCGAGCAACAATAAAAGGTTCTTCACGGAATTGCGGGACGACGGCGTATCAGGCACTGGAAGTTGGATTGTGCGCCGCGAAGGATCCCGGAGGGATCCATTGCGAATAGCCCATGCGAAGGATCCCGGAGGGATCCATTGACAATAGCCCAGCGATTTATCGCTGGGGCACGTGGCTCCAATGACCAATTTCCGTCCCGCAGGGACTGAATGAATGCCACGCGCCTGGCTCGGGCCGTCCCTCCGGGACGGCAATGGGCAGGAAAACGCTCGTCCTAATCCCAGCCTTGAAAAGGCTGGGCTATTTTCATGTCGTCCCTGCCGGGACTTGGCGGATTGCAGCCGCCGCGTCGACAAGAGCCGTCAGCGGTCCCCGCAAACCCGTGAAGCGCCACAAAAAAAGCCCCGCCATTTGGCGGGGCTTTCTTCGTAGGAGAAGAGGTAAAAGAGCATTCTCAGGCAGCGAGGAAGTCGTCGTGGAGCTTCTCGCGGAGCTTTGCGAGGGCTCGATTCTGAATCTGGCGGACGCGTTCTTTCGTTACGCCGATCAGCGATCCGACTTGCTCGAGCGTCTTTGGGTTGTCGCCGTCGAGGCCCTGGACCTTCGCCAGTGCGAAGCGGGCCTGAAGGACTGTCACTTCAACGGCACTGAGTTCGGCCGTGTTTTCCTGGATGATACCGCGGAGTTCTTCGACGCAGTCCGCTTCGTGTGCGACGCGGCGCTTGTCGAGGTAGTCGCTGCGCTCGAGCGACGGGTCGAATTCGACCGGGAAGCGACCGCGATAGCGGGCCAGCTTCATGGCGACGCGGCTGAAGCTCTTCAGGATCGCGCGGCAGGCGTAGGTGCTGAACTTGTAGCCGCGGCCGGCGTCGAACTTGTCCACGCTGCGGAGCAGGGCCATGTTGCCTTCGCTGATCAGATCGGAGTAGTCAATGTTGCCGAGCTTGGTCCGCTTGGCCATGGCGAGGACGAGCGGCAGGTTGGCCTGCACGATCTCGTTCTGCGTCTGCTCGACGCGGAACTGCCACCAGAGGACTTCTTCAGTCGCTGCCTTGGACAGTCGCTTGTTGACGAATTTCTTGAGCACCTTGTCGATGCGGAAGCGGGCGTAGTTAAGTCGGAGGAAGAGCTGACGTTCCGCCGGGGCGGTCAGCGTCTGGCCCGGGAGCATCGATTCCGTCGCCGGCTGCTCTTCGGGCGCGGCGGCGTTGCACCAGGGGCGTGTGTCATGGCTCGATGCGAAATCGTCTGCGAATAGCTCGGTGGCAATATTCCGATTCGTGAAGCACGGATCGTTGATGAACTCGAAGGGACGGCTCAGCAGCCGATCGAGCATCTCCTGGTCGTCTCCACTGAGCCGATCGAACGTGGCTTTCGTCGGCATCTGTGCGGTCGGGATCTTGGCGTTTCGGATTTCGGTCGCTGTGGCCATGATGTATTCTCCCGCGATCTCCATAGGGACCGCTTCGGTTTGGCAACTCATTGCGAGCGTCGGTAGGGAGCAGGTCGCGCAGCACTCCGTGCCTTGACACGCGACCAACCGCGTGCGTCCGGTTGCCGTTGGACGCCAAATCGCTTCTGACTACTGTTCCGGCTGACGCTGCAGTCGCTCAACTGCTTGTCGGCCTCGCGGGCGACCCATCTCATCATGGGTCGTGTGGGGGTGGGCTAACTTGCTACGATTAATCCAAGAATAGCACAAGAAATTGGACACGCAAATTAATTCTTTGTTGAACTTGACCTAAGAAGGACATAGCGTGCGATGATTTCTTGGGACTAACTGCTTATGGCGTAGAACGTTATGGGGGCAACGCACGGGGGCGGCAAAATTGACGATTCGTCGTTTGTTATTCTCGGCTCAGGCGGGCTTTGTGAACGTTTTCACAAAGTGGGTAATATGCCCATAATGCACCCATGACGTGGTTTGGGTAGCAGTAAAGCGTGTTAACTCTTGGCAGGAAGGTACTTACTGAGCAGATCCTGGGTGGATTGGTCAAAAATCGCGTTCTTGCCGAAGCCCGGGACGCCTCCGGCTGCAGTGCACTGCTGTTGAGATTCGTCGAAGTTGCTGATCATCATCATTGGCGTCTTTGTGCTGGTTCCGTTGGTCTTCGCCTGTTCGAGGAGTGCGATACCCGGGCTGCCGTCTGCGAAGATCAGCCGATTGAACAGGACAAGGGCGTATTGGTTTGATTCCAGTTTCCGGATCGCTTCGTCAACGAACATGACGCGATCCACGCGGACGTCGAAATGCTGGGTGAGCATTCGATTCAGCGTCGAGTGATCCGGATCGCAGTTTCCAACGTCGAGTACGGCTGCTTCTGCCAAGACATGCTCCTCCAGGGCTTACGCTGAGATCGCGATGGACAGGCGTCGATCGGCGATCTCCCAAAATCAACTTCGCCCATTATAGTGACGATCAATTCTCGAAGTGGATCAACATCGGAGTCGCTGCATGAAACTTTCCGAGCGAGCACAGGCCATGACGCCGTCCGCCACACTGGCCGTCGCCACGAAAGCGGCCGAGCTCAAACGCGCCGGCGTGAACGTCATCGGGTTCGGGGCGGGCGAGCCCGATTTTGGTACGCCGTTGCCAATCATCGACGCGGCGAAGGCCGCCCTCGATGCGGGCCACACGGGCTACGCGAAGCCTTCGAGCGGCATACCTTCGGCGAAGGCCGCCGTCTGCGAGAAGTTCAAACGCGAGAATTCACTTTCCTATGATCCCTCCCAGGTCATCGTGACGCTCGGCGGGAAAGAGGCGCTGGCGCTGGCGTTTTCCGCCTTGCTCGATCCGGGCGACGAGGTGCTCTTGCCCGTTCCCTACTGGGTCAGTTTTCCCGAGCAGATTCAGTTCTTCGGCGGCCGCGTCGTACCAGTCGTTCCGAAGGGCGACGATCTTCGGCTGTCGCCGGGGCAGATTGCGGACGCCGTGACGGATCGAACACGTGTCTTCGTGTTCAACAGTCCGTCGAATCCCGGCGGCTTCGCCTACAACGAGGATGAAACCCGTGCGATCGCCAATGCCCTCAAAGGGCGCGATCTGATCGTGTTCAGCGATGAGATGTATGATCAGCTTCGATTCGGTGATCGCAGCGAGCATTTCAGCTTTGCGCGCACGAGCCCGGAATGGTATGAGCGGACGATCACGTTCAACGCGACCAGCAAGACGCACGCGATGACGGGCTGGCGACTTGGGTATGCGGCCGGCCCCGCCAACATCATCAAGGCAATGTGCAATGTCCAGAGCCACACGACGAGTGGCGCCGTCCATTTTGCACAATACGGGTTGGTTGAAGCGCTGACGGGCGATCAGTCGCACGTTGCGGAGCGGCGTGACGCCTTCGAGAAGCGCGGTCGTCACCTGTCGAAACGACTGAATGCGCTGAAGGGCGTTCGCTGCAGTGAACCCAGCGGCGCGTTTTATTGTTTTCCGGATGTCAGTGCATCCTTTGCGGGGCTTGGCGTTTCAGATTCTGCGGGGTTCTGCGAAGTGATTCTTGAGAAGGCGCACGTGGCGCTGGTACCGGGGGACGCTTTCGGAATGCACACGCACATCCGAATGAGCTTTGCGACGAGCATGGAACAGATTGATGCGGGCATCGATCGGTTGGAGAACGTGCTCGGACGTGCATAGATACGACTGAATCATTCCGCAGCGATTTCTGTCGTCTATCAGGTCCTGTTGTCGGATCAGAGTTCTGACGTGATGGGAATGACTTCGACGGTTTCGTCGGCCGACAGTCCATTCGTCGGATTGTCGAGAACGAGCAGTGCGTTCGCCATGGCGAGTCCGAACGGATCGCCGCTGCCGCCCCAGGCACAGGGTTCGACAAGTTCGCCGGCCGTCGAGTGATTCCAGAAATGGGCGGGCACAAACGCGGGTCGCGGATCGCGCTTGGGCTTGATATCGCGAGTGAGCGTTGCACGAAGTCGATGTGGCGGAGTGACTGGATGCCCGACGAGTCCGCGAACGGCCATTCGGACGAACAACCACGAACAAACGAACGCGCTGACGGGATTGCCGGGCAGACCGAAGACGTGTTGGCCTTCCGGACCGCGGCCGTAGGCGACGGGTTTGCCGGGGCGCATGCTCACGCCGTGAAATCGCCACGACACGCCCAATTCCGCACACGTCTTCGGGACCAGATCGAGCGTACCCATCGACATGCCGCCGACAGTGATGACGACGGGCGATTCAAACGCCTGGCGCAGTTGGTTCCTGAGATCCGCATCGTCGTCACGCGCGATCCCGATTCGCGCTGGGACTGCGCCAAACTGCTGCATCAGCGCTGCAAGCATTGGTCCGTTGCTGTCGTGGATCTGTCCCGGCTGAAGGGGGGATCCTGCGGGGATGATTTCGTTTCCCGTCAGGACGATCGCGGCAGTGACTTGTTGGTACGCCTTGACCTTGTCGAGCCCCGTTGCCGCCAATGCGGCGAGTTGCGCTGCTTCGAGCGTTAACGGCGGCGCGAGCAGCAGCCCGCCGAATTTCCGATCGGTCCCCTTCAAGGCAACGTGTTTTCGAGGTTCGACGATCGTCTGGATTTCGACGGTCGCATTGTCTGCGGCGATTTGCGTGTCTTCGATGCGAACCACGGAGTCCGCGCCCTGGGGCAGCGGGGCCCCTGTGTTGATACGAATCGCCTGGTGCGGCGACAGCGACTGGTCGCTCGCGGCGCCGGCGGCGACGAGACCGACGATCTTCAGTGTCGATCCAGACGACTTGCAGTCTGCGGATCGAACGGCGAATCCGTCCATCATGGCTTTGTCGAAGGGGGGCCAGTCGGATGTCGCGTGGATCGGCGTCGCCAGGACGCGACGATGTGCCTCTGCGAGTGGAACGGACTCCGAATCCAGAGGCTGCACCTCGTCGCTGATTCGCGACCAGGCCTCGTCCAGCGTCAGCAGGGGATTCGCGTCGTGCCCCCAGGTTGAGTTCCTAGTATTCATTGCAACGCATTTCATCGGCTTTTTGGTGTCGTCAATCTGGCGGCGACTTCTGGCAATTCCTGCGCGATGGCCCGCAGATTGTAGTACCGGTAATGTCGAACTGATCGTGGTTTCCATCCGTGTTTCCGCCCGGCAGCGTTGAAAACCCCGTCGGCAGGTGGGCTGAAGTCGAGTGCGTCGCCGATTCAACTCGATGTGTGCAAGCGCATGGATCGACTCGCCGCGGGGGTACGCGGCGGCCGACGTGCAATGGCCCTCTCTGTTCTTGTGGAGGTACGCTTAATGGTATCAGATCTGGTCACGACGCTCCTGGGACCGATTCTCGCAATGATGCAGAATTTCCTGGATGCGTCCTTCACAGTGGTGTCGCTGTTTGGATTCAGCGCTCCCAATGTCAACAGCATCGTTACAGGCTTCCTGGGCGGTTGAGGTCCGCCCGGTGCGACGATTCCAATTTGATTGAGTGATGAGCCGACGTGCGTGGAGCCGCGCGTCGGCTTTGTTGCAATCGCGATCCGCGACGACAGGATGTTACTTCCAACGGGCTTGCGATTCCGGGATCGTTTCACGCAGGGCTAAAGCAGCTCATCGGGATCGGCCTCGCGTGTGATCTGAATCGCGCGATTCCCACGGAGTTGACCGAGTCGGCCTGCGAATTTGTTGCGTTCTTCGATCTGAAGGATGAAGTCGCGATTGACCAGCTTGTTCAATCGGATGACGTCGCCGGGAGCCAGCGAAAGCAACTCGCGGACAGTCAGTTGCGTGCGCCCGAGAAAGGCGCGAGCGTGTACCTTGGCGTGGCGCAGGTTCTGCGAAACAGATCGGGCTTCATCGCTGGTTCCGCCCTTGTGGGAATAGGCGTGCCAGCTCTGTGTGCCGAGTTTTCCGATGATGGGCTCGATCACGTTAAAGGGAATGCACACACTCATCGTACCGGCGCGGGCGCCGATCTTGATCTCGAATCCGATGACGACGACGACTTCATTGGGGGCGACAATCTGTACGAGATGTGGATTACTTTCTGATCCGGCGACGCCGAATTTGACATCGATCAGATCCTGCCAGGCCTCGGCCAGGTTTGCCAGCGCGCGTTCGATGATCCGCAGGACGAGTCGATTCTCAATGGCCGTCAACGGTCGTTGCGGAATGAAGATCTCGGCATTCGTTCCGCCGAGGAGTCGGTCGACGATCGGAAAGACAATCAACGGACTGATTTCGAGGCACATCTGCCCCGCCAGGGGTTCGGCATTCAGCAACGTGAAGCATGTGGGGCTCGGCAGGGAGTGGATGAACTCGCTGTAGGTCAGTTGTTCCGCCGTTGCGACACGCGTCTCGACGATGGTTCTCAGGAATCCGGAAAGCGACGCGCCGAAATTGCGGGCGAATCCCTCGTGGATCGACTGCAAGGCGCGCATCTGGTCCTTGCTGACACGTTCGGGCCGCTTGAAGTCATAGACGTTGACGTCCCGCGTGTCGTGCTCGGGCGCGCCGTCGTTGGACGAGGATTGATCCGTCTCGACACTGCCGTCGGAAACGGCGTTCAAAAGGGCATCTACTTCGCTTTGGTCGAGAATGTCGGCCATGTGTTGCGGTTGTAACTCGTATTAAAGGCAATAGTTGCGCATTCGACGCGCAGTCTGTGCAAGTTTATCGGACAGATCGCGTCCGGGCCTGTACATCCAGTGGCCCCGGCGACAATTCGAGTCGCGAATGGCCGGTCTTCGGGTTGCAGAATATTCATGTCGATTCGCCGAATATCCTCGTGAGACAACACAATTCCAACCCGATGGGGCTCAAGCCAGGATCGAGAATGAGGCGGCCCCGATGACGGCAAAGCATGAAAGGCGATTGAGATGGGCAATTATCGACATCAAGAAGGCTATCCCGGAGCAGGTACGACCGTGGTTCGCAAGCGTTTGAGTTTTCTCTCCATCGCGGCGATCAGTCTCTCGGGCGTCGTGATGACTGTGATCGTGTGTGCGTCGGCGTTGGCGTTTCGGGGACTGTCCATCGTCGATCGGAAGGCGGATACGCTGACGGATCTCGCGGCGGAAATCGTCAAGGCGTTGCCCGAGTATCGTGACGCGCTGCCGCCTGCATTGGCGGACGCCATCGACGATGAACGGCGGCCGGACTATCTCGAAAACGTGACGGTCGCCGCACGCATCGTCGAGACGGACTCCAACGGTCGAACGCGCGGTATCGTCGAAGTCACGAACAGCGGCGATGAGATTGTGTCATTGCTCAGCATTCGCGTCGTCGGACTGGATCGCGGCGATGAGCCCGTGTGGGAACATGCGACATGGGGCGCGACGCCGATCCAGATTGAGGATGAATGGCGCGGTCCACTGATGCCGGGATCGACGCGGCGCATTCCCGTTCGAATGTGGGCCAGCAGTCGCGCGGCGTCACTGGAAACGGAAGTGACGGAGATTCGCGTGTGGAAGGGACCGAACACAACGGCTCTGACGGCGGCTCGGAACTAAGTACCTAATGGGAATCATTCATTGTGTGGAACC
>JAJDEC010000109.1 GCA_029259995.1 Phycisphaerae bacterium | reverse complement strand
CCGACGCCCATTATTGAGGCGAAGCGGGCGGGCATCAAATAGGGGTTGCCGCGACATCACGCGGATTCGGGGCACTCTGCGGCACTCGAAGTGGATGGAACCAAGGCCTGCACGATGCAGTTATAATGGTTCAGGGCTCATTGGATTCACGGATCGCATCAGAATTCACAGCGGAAAGGTCGCACGATGAAGCATCCCCAATGCGGACACTGCGGTTATGACTTGATTGGCGCAGAGAGCAATCGCTGTCCGGAGTGCGGTCTGCTCTTCATCGAGGCGGGCGTGACGTTTGAGCGCGACGCCGGCGGCGGTATGCGGCGAATTCGACGGGCTGTCATTTTGTCGCTGGTGCTTGTGCTGGGGCTCGGTGTGGCGATGTCTTCGATGATGTACTTCCGCGCTCAGGCGGCGCGGGAGCGGGCGATTGCGCAGCAGCAGGCGGCCATGGCTCAGCAGCGCGCGGCGCTCGCGAAGCAGCAGGCGGCTGCGACTTTGCTTGCAGAGAAGCCGGGCGAAGGCGACGCGGATGCGCAGGCCCCGGGCCGGGATGCGAATCGATCGGCCGCTGAGGATGGCATCAATATCATGGATCTGACGTCGTCCGACGATTCCCTGATTAACGTCAAAGTGGGATCCGGTGAGCATGGAACATATTTCGACGGAGCGATTCGCAAGCAGGACCACTGGAAGACACTCTACGAAATCCAAGAATCGAAGAATGCGTTTCCGGATGGAACGCCCCGATCGGATTAAGATTCTTTCGAATGTGCAACAACATGAATCAACCTGTTTGCGGATATTGCAGACACGACTTGACGGGCTCGGAAGTCAATCGTTGTCCGATGTGCAAATTGCTGTTGATCGACGCGGGCGTGTTAATTCAACCATCGTTTGAGGGACGCCGAATTCAGCGACGCAGGATTCTCTTTCTGCTGTTATTTATCGGTTTCGCTGCAGTCTCAATAATCCCCGTGTCACGCGCTGAAGAGCATGCGCGATTGGAGGCCGACGCTGCACTTGAGAATCTGGCTGTGATTCGCGTGCAATTATTTGAACATGAAGTCGGGTACGAAGAAATCAACTGGGCGTGGACCGGCTTCGTCAATCCACTGGCGGAGGCAGAAAATCAAAGAATCTCTGACGCTGCGATGGACAGCCAAAGATTCTCCTATTTGACACGCCGGATCAAGGAGCTTGAAACGCTGCCTTGATGGATCGTTAGGCGCCGATTTCGTTCCGCATCCTTCGAACGACGTCGATCATCGGACAGGACCTGTTTCAACCCGGATGGTTCGTCGCATTGGCGATTGAGAGAGTTGAGATTGAGCCGACCTGTTTGCGGAAAATGCCTGTATGACTTGACCGGCTCCGAGGGCATTCGCTGTCCGGAGTGCGGTTCGCTGTTCATCGAGGCGGGCATCCATCGCGTCAATGGAACGAATCCAAAATTCAAATTGCAAAGTCGGCACGTCTTGATCGCAGTGTTGTTGATTTCGATCCTGGCGGGAGGGTTGTCGATCCGGAGTCTGGTGCATTTGATTGCGGCACGTAGCGATGCTGTCGCCACAAAGCAGGACACGCGAGAGGCCGCTTCGGTACTCATTGACAAGTTTCAGGAAACTCTGGATTCGATGGAACTCCCTGAGAATACCAAGGCAAGACTGAGTGCGGAAGTCGAAACGCTTTATGCGAATCGACGCTTGAGCGAGTCAGAATATCAGCAGCTGAGCGCGTTAATCGAGAAACACGTACGGCGTCATTAGTCGAACATTGTTCCATTGATTGAAGTGACTTCCGGCGTCTCGGAACGACCGATAGTATCTATTCCGGATCTTGAATCTCGGGGATTGTTGAATCGCGCACCCCGCTTTGATTAGACTCGACTCCATGACGGGCGACGAATGGCTGTTGTGGATCGCGAAGATCATCGGGGCGAGTTTTCTCATCCCCCTGGCGGTCTATGTGCTGTTCCGGTTCGGCCTGTCGGCGTTTGATCGCGGCCAGCGGCGGCGTTAGCGGCGGAGGTTTCGCCGCGATTCGATCATTTCCCCTTCGATCTTCTTCTTTTCCGTTGATGCGGCATGCATTCTTGCCGGGTGCCATGCTCCCCCTTCAAGGGGAGCATGCGAGATGGCGAGCAATGCTCAGGCGTCGCGCAAGCGCGTTGGCGCAGCTTCGCGCCCGGCATGCTTGCCTTTGAGGGCAAGCATGGCACCCAATATGGCACCCGATTTGGGCTTTTGTGGACGCCCCGAAATTCCCTGATTCCCGGCTTGCATTGAGCCGAACAATAACCTAACATCAACCAAACAAGTCGCCGAACCGTAAACGCATTGATTGCAGGGGAATGACCGTGCTTGCGGAGATGTTGCGCGCTATTGAATCCAAATGCGACGTGTCGCTGACGACGGCCGCGGGGCTGGCTCGGGGCGAGTCGTCGATCCGCATCGCCACGGGCTGGGACGAGATCGACGCGGCCCTCGGCGGCGGCCTGCCGATCGGTCTGCACGAATGGTTCGGCGTACCGGTCTGCGGACAACCCGCCAACGGGTGCCACTGCTCTGTGAGCAGTGCCGGGCGCCATGCTCCCCCTTCAAGGGGAGCATGCGAGATGGCGAACGACGCTCAGGCGGCGCGAGATCGCGTGGGCGTTGTCCCTCGCGCTGCATGCTTGCCTTTAAGGGCAAGCATGGCACCCGACGCGCCTTTGAGGGCAGGCATGGCACCCGGGGACGCGACAAAATGCGACCCGACGCTTCCTCCGCCCCTTCGGGGCGGAAATCGAGAAGACAAACGCAATCCACGGGTTCCGTTGCGACCGCTTCGCGGTCTTCACTCCACCCGTGGCTACGATCCGCCGCTCCTTCGGAGCGAATCAGATATGAACACAACCTCGGGAGCGAACAACCCCGGGTGCCACTGCTCTGTGAGCAGTGCCGGGTGCCATGCTCCCCCTTCAAGGGGAGCATGCGAGATGACGAACGATGCTCAGGCGGCGAGCGAGTGCGTTGGCGTTGCTTCGCGCCCGGCATGCTTGCCTTTGAGGGCAAGCATGGCACCCGACGCACCTTCGGGGGCAGGCATGGCGCCTGATCGTGCGAACAAGAATCAACCCAAACAAACATGCGGGCGAGTCCATGCGGATTCATCGCGAGAGACGGACGACGGCGAAAGAACATCTCCTTTCTCACAGCGGCGCGGTCATCGGCAGCCGGCTCGTCGGCAGCCGTGGCTCGCGCCGCTTTGTGTCTTCGCCCATCTGGCGTGGCGCGCGATGGACGCGGATCCGTTGTCGCGGCGCATCGCCTGGATCGGCGGTCGCTGCACGCCCTATCCGCGCATGCTGGTTCGGGCGGCGAACGGGGATGCGCGCCTGCTGTCGCAATCCTTGTTTGTGCAGGCGCCGAATCGGGCGGCGCGATTGTGGGCGGCGGACCTGGCGCTGCGTTCGAATGCGATCGGTTGCGTGCTGGTCGACGGCAGCGGCTTCGACACGGCGGCGACGCGCCGGCTGCATCTGCTCGCGAAGACCCATGGAAAACTGGTGTTGTCGGCGCGGCCCGTTGCGGAGCGGAGTTCGCTGTCGTCAGCGATCACGCGCTGGCTGGTTCGACCTTCAGGTTTTGCCGCGGATGCGTCGCGTCACGGCGTGCGGCCGCGATGGAATGTATCGCTGATTCGCTGCAAGACGACGGCAACGCACGACGGCGAACTGGATTGGCTGCTGGAGTGGAAACATGGCGAAAGCGCTCTCGATCTATCTCGCCCGCTGGCCGGTTCGGCTGGCACAACGAAAACAGCGACGGCGAACGCGCCCGGAAGACCGACGCGGATCGCCTGCGGATGAGACCGTGCTGATCGTTGCGCAGCAGCGCGGCAAGCAGGTCATCGCCGCCTGCTGCGAGCATGCGGCCCAGGCCGGCGTCCGCGCGGGGATCACGCTGGCGCACGCCCGCGCGATTCTCAACGAGCGCCGCATTCTCGAAGCGCCGCACACGCCGGAAGAGGACGAACGCTCCCTGCAACGGCTGGCGCGATGGGCGCTGCACTTCGCGCCGACGATCGCGCCCGATCCGCCGGATGGCCTGCTGCTCGACATCACGGGCTGCGAACGATTGTTCGGCGGCACGGTCTCCCAGATTCGCGCGCTCGACGCGGCGCTGCAGCGCGTGGGGTTGCCGTCCCGCATTGCATCCGCGCCGACGTTCGGCAGCGCGTGGGCGATGGCGCGATACGGCGCGCGGCGGGTTTCCTTCGTGGAAGACGGCAACCTGCGGGAGGCATTGTCAGCGCTGCCCGTTGCGGCGCTGCGGATCGACGAAAAAACGCGGATCGCCCTGGGGGAGATTGAAGTGCGGACGATCGACGAATTACTCGCGATTCCGCGAAGCGAACTGGCGGCGCGTTACGGCGCGGCGCTGCTGCTGCGCATCGATCAGGCCTACGGCGACGCCGACGAACGGATCGAGCCGATTCGCACGCCGCCCGTCTTCGTCGTCGGGCATACATTCGAAGGTCCCGTTCGGCGAAGCGATTTCGTCATCGCGGCTGTCGGGCGGCTGCTGGATGATCTGCTGGCCATGCTGGCGGCCCACGATCACGGTCTCTGCGAACTGTCGATCCTGTTCGATCGCGTCGATGCCGATCCTTTGATGGAGACGTTCTGCTTTTCCCGACCGACGCGCGAGCGGAAGCACCTGTGGGCGCTGATCCATCTGCGGCTCGATCGATTGCGGCTGGGGCACGGCGTCGAGGAAGTCACGCTGCGCGGCGAAAAGACGGAGCGGATGCAATCACGGCAGATCGCCATCTGGCAGGGCGCCGCGGCCGAAGCGCCCGACGACGCGTCGCTCGGTCGGCTGCTGGATCGACTCACGGAAAAACTGGGGGCCCAGGCCGTACTGATGGCGGCGCCGTTCGAGTCGTATCTGCCGGAGCAGGCGTTTACCAACAGCGGCGCATCCACAGCGCGATCGCCAGCGGGAAAGGTGATTCATGCGGATCGGCCGTCGCGACTGTTTCCGCAGCCGGAGCGCATCGACGTGATGGCCGTCGTGCCGGATGGTCCCCCGGCGTGGCTGAACTGGCGCGGGGATGACGTGCGGATCATTGCGAGCGCAGGCCCCGAGCGGATCGCGCTGCCCTGGTGGACGGGCGATGCGTCGACGAATGCGGCACGGGACTACTACATCGTGTGCGACGCGCGGGGGCGGACGCTGTGGATCTTTCGCACTTGCGAATATGGCGAACAGACGCGCGCCTGGTTTATTCACGGTGTGTGGGTCTAGCGCAATTTTCGATCGCCCGTCGTGTCCGCCCTCTGTGGCGGACGAAGTGACCATCTGCAAATGCCTCGTGATTATGTGAATCCCGTCGTCCCCCGCAGAGGGGGGACGCTACGCTCACGTGATATCTGCCCTAGCCGCGAGGCACAACGGCCAATCCCTCAATCCCCCATGCTTGTGCCGACGGATCGGGCGATCTTGACGAGATCGTCATCCGGAGCGACGAGCCGCTGCTGATTGGCCACGCTGGAAATCGCCACACTGCGCAACTGCCCTTCCTGCACGACAACCAGTTCGTTGAATCTGCCCTCGGCGAGCAGTTCTGTTGCTTCGTGACCGAAGCGGGTCGCAAGGACCCGATCCGCAGCACACGGCGTTCCGCCGCGCTGCACGTGGCCGAGCACGACAGCGCGGGATTCAATGCCCGTCGCCTCTTCAAGTTCCGCACTCAGCAACGTCGCGACGCCGCCAAGGCGAATGGCGTCATGGCTGTCAGTGACGATGCGGCTGATCGTCTGCTTGCCGTCAACGGGATGCGCGCCTTCCGAAATGGCGACGATCGTGAAATATTTGCCATGTCGCTTGCGTTCCTCGCAGGCGGCGCGGATGCGATCGATGTCATACGGAATCTCGGGGATGAGAATCACGTCGGAACCGCTGGCCAATCCGGCATGCAGCGTCAACCAGCCGGCGTTTCGCCCCATCAGTTCGACGAGCAGAATGCGATGATGGCTGGCCGCCGTCGTGTGAACACGATCCAGCGCTTCCGTCGCAATCTCGACGGCCGTCTGGAAACCGAACGTGATATGCGTGTGCATCAGGTCATTGTCGATCGTCTTCGGTACGCCGACGCATCGGGCCCCCATCTCGACCATCCCGGCCGCACACGACATCGTGCCGTCGCCGCCGATGACGACGAGTGCATCCAGTTCATTGTCCTCGTAATTCGCGTAGGCCTGTTCGCGGACATCCTTGAAAATCGTATTGCCTTCGGCGTCCGTTCCGACACCGTAGCGGGCGGGGTTCGCCTTGTTGCTCGTCCCAAGAATGGTTCCGCCGCGTGTGAGAATGTTGCTCGTCGAATTCCACTCGAGCGGTCGCATGCGATTTTCAATCAGCCCCTGGAAACCGTCGAGGATACCGACGCATTCCCACTTGTGATCGCGAATCGCCGTCTTGACGACGGCCCGAATCACGGCGTTGATTCCGGGACAGTCGCCGCCGCCCGTGAGGATACCGATTCGTTTGATGGGTTTTGCCATGCCGCCGAATTTACGACGCGAATGCGGGGCCGTCCATCAGTGCATTATTCGACGGCCCTCCGGAGATAGCGGCTGCTTTGGAGAGTTATGTAGTTTGACGTAGGATGCCGACGTGAACCAAACCGAAAGTCATGTTCGATCACGGGCTGGCCGGGATCATCCTTATCTTCATGGGGCCGCCCTGCTCCTCATCCTGTTGGCAGCCCGTCTGCCCTTCTGGAGTCATCCGACGCCCGTTCATCCCGACGAAGTGTCTTTCGTCGACGCGATCGGCTTTCCCGCGAATTATCCCGTCCACGCGCCGGGCTATCCGCTCTGGATCGCAATCGGCACGCTGCTGAGCTCGGCGACGGCGACGAAATACGCGGCATTCGCCGCCGCGTCGCTTGCCGCGTCGATTGTTGGACCACTCCTGATGTTCGCGTGGCTGCGGCAGCGATTCGGCAGCCCCCTGGCGCTGGCGTCCGCGCTTGCATTTGCGTTGTGTCCGCTTGCGTGGTTTCACAGCGTCACGGCCCTGACGTATTGGGCGGCGACCGCGCTCGGTCTCATCGTCGTCATCGCGTGCGATCGGGCGATTCGTCGTCAGGACGGACGAGCGCTTTGGATTGGATCCCTGGCGCTGTCTGTCGGCCTCTTCCTTCGAACGGATTGTCTGATTTATTTCGGACCGTTATTCGCATTCGCGATCTGGCGAGCGAAAACGGCGCGGTCCCGCATGTCGGCATTGTTGCCGATCGCATCGTTCGCAGCCTTCTATTTCCTGATGCAGGCCATCTACGGACGCGGCGGTCCGACGATTTTCGCCGATCGATTCGCACACAGCCGTGAAGTGCTACTTGGGACAAGCCTGTTCGGCGCGGGCCTTGTCGATGGATTGCTGCGAAATCTTGTCAAGATCGCCGTCAACCTGGCGTGGAACGTAGGACCGTTGGCGCTCGTGTGCGCCGGCACCTTCCTGCTGAAGCGACGCTCCGACGACGGCGCCACGTCTTCGATGGACTACGAATCGGATGCGCCGGCGCGCGTTCGTGCCGCGCGGAAACTCCCCGCCATCTGGATTGCGACGGGGCTGACGTTTCTGG
>JAJDEC010000108.1 GCA_029259995.1 Phycisphaerae bacterium | reverse complement strand
GGCGTCAGACGCAGTCTTGTTGGTCTACCTGAATGCGGTCGTCCCCACTGCTGGTCGCAAGGTGTTGGCGGGTACGGCGATGGTCGTTGGTGCGTTGACCGGGATTCATGTCCAGGTTCCGACCGACCAGGCGTTCATCGTACTGATGCTCGTTCATCGAGAATCAGGTGAAATCCTCTGGTACAACATCGCTCAAGGGACGGCGGATGTTGAGAGCGAACAGCAACTTCGAAAGCTCGTCGAGAAGGCATGCGAGAATCTACTGGAGCCATACGAGAAATGAGACACGATCCGAAGGTCACAAAGGGCGTCATGTCGCTGATCGCATGCTGGAGTCTTTCCCTTGCGTGTGGTCCGAAGGTGACACCAATCGGTCCGGGTAACATCTATGAGCCCGAGGAAGACGAGCGGCGCATCTGGGTGTCGATGGAAGCAATGTCTGCGAAGCTGCAATCGAGTGGGCTGCTCTACAAAGACAAGCGACTCGAAGAATACGCGAACGGTGTACTCAGGCGGATCATGGGAGAACATGGCAACGCGTATGTCCCACTCAAGCCGCGCGTGTACATTCTCGATTCGCCGATTGTCAACGCCTTTGCAATGCCACATGGAGATATCTACCTCCATACCGGCATCGTCGGCAGAATGAGAAATGAGGCGCAGCTTGCAATGCTTCTCGGGCATGAGATTACACATGCAACCCATCGACACGGGTATCAGAAGACGGAGCAGGCGTACGACGCAAGTGGCGCGTTGGCTTACATTTCAGTCCTGAGTGCCGTTGGTGGCGAGAATGTCTTCAAGCTCACCAACAACCTTGGCTCAGCAATCACACGAGCAGCAATTGAAGGCTATGGGCGAAGTCGCGAGGAGCAGGCTGATGAGGTTGGACTCGCCCTGATGGCACAAGCAGGATATCTTCCCTCGGAAGGAGCGGTCATGTTCAAACGCATGGAAACCGCTGCTGCCGCCGACGTTAAGGGTGGAGTACTTCTTTATGCCAGCCATCCCAAGATGAAGGACCGCGTTCGAAGCTGTGAACAACTTGTTCCTCGGATGCCTTCCGAACTTCTGGAGAAAGCAACCGACATTGGTCAGGATCGGTATCTCGATGTGGCCATCGCCTTGATTCACGACGAAGTGGAGCGGCAGATCGTCCAGGGCAAATTCGCCCTTGCAGAAGAATCCCTTGCGACGCTGGAGCGGGGTCGCCCCGACGAAGCCCGAACTTTCGCCCTGCGCGGCGAGCTGTGTCGAGTCCGGGCAAAGGACGGCGACATCGAACTCGCTGAGTCGTCCTACAAGAAGGCAATTGCACGCAACCCGCGAGCGTCCGTTGCCCTGCGAGGACTGGGGTTTCTGATGCTCAAGAATGGTAACGAGACCGAAGCAAGGAAGAATCTCGAATCCTATCTTGCTGCTGATCCAAACGCGTCGGATGCTGACTATGTTCGCCAAACGCTTAAGAGCCTGGCAGGAGAGTGAGAGATGCGGCTATCGCTTTCATCGCTGAAGTGGTTTTCCCTGCTTGTCTTCCCGTTACTCACCATCGGTTGCTCGACGTACTCCAGCGCAGGCAGCCAATTCAAAGAAAGACACTCGCGCCTTGTCATCCCGCTGCCTCAAGGCTGGCTCCGATACAATGATGCCAAGGGCGCATACGTCGTGACCAAGGACGGACTCCGCCTGGAGCAGATTGCAATTCGAACCATTAAGGTCGGCGACAAGATCCAAGGTACAGCACGAGTTTATCAGTCCGGGATGCTTCCCAACGAGATCGCCGAGCTATCGCTGGGACTCATGGAAGCACGTGATGAAACAAAGAACTTCAAGACGAAGACCATCGAGGCGACCTCAATCGCGGGGCACGACGGATTCCTCGCGGAAGCGGATTACGTTGACAGCGGCGGACTTCCGAAGCGAGCAAGGCTGTGCGGGGCGTTGCTCGGAGAGCATGTCATCCAAATAGCATACGTTGCTGCCCGTGACGTTTATTTTGAGAAATACCTGCCGGCTTACCAGCAGATGCTTAAGTCTGCCCATATCGAAACTGAGTAATTCGGGAAATCGACCACACGACGAAATTCGACATGTTAGAATTTTCACGCCGGCTAGAAAAACGCAGCGTCAGCATCAGAATCGGCATTGGTTGAATTGCCCAGCATTGAAACCACACGCAACATGTGACTTGGCGATTTCGTTGCATTTGAGACTCAATACGCCGAGAGATGGAATCACTGAGAAAGCAGCAACGATATTATGGGCGCGCTGTCCAATGCGTCAACGATCCCGCTATCGTCGAAGTCGCCCAGAAGAATATTGCAGGACGTATTCGCCTGCGCGTACTCCTGAGGATCGAGAATCGCTTGAACGAAGGCAGCGACATCCAGGCCATTGATCACGCAGTCGCAGTTCATGTCGCCCATGTTCAAATACGATGGCCCCAACTCGGCCTTCGCGTGGAACGTATCTAATCCTGCCTCGACGACGCTCTGCGGGTTCCCGTCATTGACAGTGAATCGCAACTGCATCGTGGATGTGGGCGTGATGCCCACTGCATGCAGCTCATCGTGATCGATCTGGTGATAACGCCAATTGAGTGCACCATTCTGGTCGTGCGTGGCAATCGCAACCCACGGACCGGCGGCACCGTTCGAACTGATCTCGACGAGCATCTTGTCGAGACCGTCGCTGGCGTTGCTGAGGTTTAGAAAATACTCGTAACTGATCGTGACCACGCCCGTAGACATATCCATGATCGGCGAGATCAGCCGGACTGCCCCGCTGTCGACGTCTGAGTTCCCCGACGTATTCTGAGTGAGCCAGCACTGGCCGCCGAAATCCGCATCGAATGCAGGATCAAACGCCCAATCCGGATCATCGACTGGGAATCCTCGCTGCCATTCTCCACCCGCCGCCCCAATGACTTCGGTCATCCAGCCCCGATCGCGCTCGAAGTTATCGTAGAGCAGAGTGACTGATTCGCATTCATCAGGGCGGCCGTCTCCGTTGCAATCACGGCTCGCCCCGCCGGCGATGTCACAGCTATCGGGAACGCCGTTGCCGTTGCAATCAAGCGCAGCCCCGTTCGGCCAGATGTCGAGACGATCGGGGTTCCCGTTCGCATCGCAGTCGATTTCGCATTCATCCGGCACGGCGTTTTCGTTGGCGTCAGCGCTCGCGCCCGAGGATATGTCGCACGCATCCTTCAGTTGGTTGCAATTACAGTCTGTGTCCCAGCCCGGGAAGAAATCGAATCCGCTGGCAAATCGGAGGCCCGTGTCGTTCCCGGTTACGTACGACCGCACGAATCGCCCGGTTATCGCGTCAAACATGTAGATCCGAGTCGAGTTCACATGAAGATGATCGATGTCGCCCCCTGCCCCGAAGTGGTCATCATCATGATCATGTCCGCCTTCGCCTGGCGCTCCGTTGTGGAAATGGCGGCTGACATATACCTGGCCATCCGGACCGATTCGCACACCCCAGGGGCCGGCCGTCGTCACTGCGACATCCGTTCCCGCGTTGTTAAACTTGCGCAAGAGATTGCCACTCTCGCCGTCGTACTCCAGGACGGATCGCGTCGAGAAGCTGGCGACAAGGAGCTTCCCGTCCGGCTTGAATGCCATCCCGCGCGGATCCGACAGGCCACCGCTGTGCGTGTCCGTCACCATCACTCTGAGAAACTCACCGGAGGTCCCGTCGAATTCAAGCACCTGCCCTTGCGCCTTGCCGCTTGTCACGAAGAGGTTGCCGTTCGGGCCAAATTCAAGTCCGAAAGGCGTCGAAAGTCCGCCCGAGCCCGCCGTCACAAATTGCCCGATGTACGTGCCCGTTACGAGATCGTATTCCAAGACAGCATTCGTATCGCGACTGGAAACTAACACGTTGCCATTCGGCCCCATCGTTATCCCTGTTGGTGTTGCCAGCCCGCCAACGCCCGACGCGACAAAATCGCCGATCGTCGCACCTGAACGATCGAATTCGACAACGCGATGATCGCCACCGCTCGTGACCAGCACGCGACCATCCGGCGTCACGAGGACGTCGTTCGGCGCATCCACCTGCAACTCGTCGGTCGTTTGCGTCACGACGCCGCTGGCCGCATGAAACGCCCGGACGCCGCCTTCATGACCGGCCAGCCACGCGAAGTGCGCATTGTCGAGTTCGACGAGATCTGTCACGCCGTCATTGTCGCAATCCTGACAAGCGTCGAGAATCGCATCGCGATCAAGGTCGAGCGTCATGTCCGCCACGATCTCGATGTAGTCGGCCGTACCGTTCAAATCGCAATCGACCTGGCATTCGTCGGGAATGTTGTTGAAGTCCTCGTCGAAACTCAGCGCCGAGGCGATGTCCTCGTCATCGGGGATCGCGTTGCCATTGCAATCCGGCTCGCATTCGTCAGGAATTCCATTGACGTTCAAGTCATCGCTCGTTTCGGCCGCGATGTCGTCGGGGTCGAGAATCTGATTCGCATTGCAGTCCTCGCAGCTGTCGAGGACGCCGTTGCCGTTGACGTCGATCCCCCCTGACGCGATTTCTGTCTCGTCAGCGATACCATTTCCGTTGCAGTCATGCTCGAGGCATTCCAGATTCTCCAGATATGTTTCGACAATCGTCTGAATCACACTATGAAATCGAAGATCGCTGACCGCATTGCCACCGCTGACGGTCTGGCTGCAATAGCTCATGATGCTTCCGCGCCGCGCAGGCGTCTCCAAATTGAAGCAGTCATCCAATCCAGTCGAGTGCGTGTGCGGCGCGTTCACATTGTGCCCCAATTCATGGGCCGTCACAAAGATGTCATAATTGAAAACGCTCGGAAACTGAGGATCGGGAAACGTTCCCAGCGCATAGCCGACGACGCCGTATCCATTGCCGCTGCACAATGAACCCAGATAAGCCACGCCACCGTATGGCAGATCACGCCGACCTGAAAACAGCTGGGCGACGTCCCGCGGAACCGCCTGCATGTTGTTGTTCCAATGGCCTCTGAATGCCGTCAGCGGATCAGGTTCATTAAAGAGATCATCCCAGTGATCCCAAACACGAACAAATGTCAGGTCGACACGCGCGTTCAGGTCTCGTCGATAGATATTGCTGACTTCTTCAAAGACGGCAGCAACGTAATTCGCCGTTGCGACGCTGTCGCCGAACAATTCATAGAGCTCAAAATCGGTTTCGACGGCCAACCGGATGACGTGCGGGCCGGGCGCCGGCGGAATGAGTCCGATGGGGCCGCCGAATGCTGGTCTTCCCAGTCCTCTATCGACGTCGGAGCGGTCATTCGCTGTCCTGCCGGGAGCGAGTTGACCTGGACGAGGGAGATCCGCAGCGTTGACTGAGGTTGAAGAGCCGCACATGGGAATACCAGGCCGACGCGATCCAGCGAACGGGATTTTTTCGACGGCGAATCGCCCCGGCGTCATCGCTGATCCATCACGGGCGCGACTCGACAGCCGATAGCGGGCGCCCGCACTGCCGATGTCGATGACGCCAGCGCCAGCTGAACCTGTCAACGAAAGAAAAACAAACGAATCGGATTGGCCTTTGACTTTTCCCTGGAGCACGAGCGCCGACGCGACATCGGCCGATATGGATTGATCCGGCGCACCTCGGCGACCGATGACAAACCTTGTGCTCGAATGCGGGACAGGTCGCCGTGCGACTTCGACGTCGACGACCAGATCCGTGTCCAGTCGAATCCGTGAGATCATGACGACACATTCGGATTCGAGCGCGGCCTGCAATCGCGCTCGATCCAATGAGATGATCGCCTGTGGCGGAAAGCCGGCATTATCAGATTGGCGATTTGCCGAATCAGCCAAATTCAAGAACGACACGAGTCCTACCAGGAAAGCGGCACCCACAAGAAAATTTCTGCGACTCATCCTCATCCGTTCCTTAGCCTCATTCCCCTCCAGAGCGCACGTGGCAGATCCGTCAAGCCGATCTATTTGCGATGGAGATACACTTGCAGTCCGTACGCCCCCAAACCCAATCAGAATTGATCATCATCCTACCATATCGCAGATCAGAATCCGAATGGACCGATTCGGCGAATTGGCGACTATTTTTGGCGCTTGGTCGCGATGATGTCGCATTCGTGCATCGACACGCCGCCGCAGTCTCGATAGCCCGCAAAGATGCAACGGGGAATCTGAATGCTCGCTTGCCCCATGCAAGACAGTCACTCAGGTGCCGCCCTGTAACTGCGAGTCAGCGGTTCCACGCAGTGTGCAAGGCTCGCATGCCGGAGGCCGGGATCAATGTGGACGCCGAGCCTTCGTGAGTTCTTCAACACGTTGCAGTTCATCGGGAGATGCAGACGTCTCAATCGCGGGAAACAGCTTCTGCTCCTCCCAACGGACATGGTTGCGCAGCATCGATCCGGCCGCACGTACCCACGAG
>JAJDEC010000107.1 GCA_029259995.1 Phycisphaerae bacterium | reverse complement strand
TCCCCACGCTGAGCGTGCCGTCGGCGGAGCCCGCCAGTATCATCGTTAATGCCGTGTTTGCGCCGTCGAGAACAACGTCGCCATCGGTGAAGACGCCCACATCCAGCGCCCGACTCGTGAGGCTCGCGCCGCCCGATGCGTTCAGAAATCCCATACCCGATTGGCCGACGGAAATCAGGTTTGCAGCCGTCACGCTGGCATTTGGCCCTTGAACGTTGAACGTTCCATCTCCCGAAAGCTGCCCGATCGTGGCCACCGAACAGGTCAACGTTGCGCCATCCAGAACGTTGAGGGTTCCAGTTCCGCCCGAGCCGACGCGAATTGACGAGCCAAGGTTCAGCGCGCCGCCGGAGTCGACCGTCATATTGGCAGTAACGCCGGAAGAACTGGCGACGACTGCGTTGACACCCGAAAGCGAACCGTTGGCAATTGAAAACTGTGAGTTGTCACCGGGAATTTCACCGACGATGATCGATTCGCGTGCAGGGTTGGCTTGAGTCAGATCGTAGGTGAAGCCGCCGAGATCGAACGCCACAATATCGCTTGTGACAACCATTTGCTCTGCTTGCCAGTCTTGCCCGACATTGACGGTGTAGCCCGCGCCATCAAGCCCAAAGATGGCATTGTCGAGCGCTGCAGGTGCAACGCCCGTATTCCAGTTCGCGCCAGCACCATAAGAGCCGCCAGCCGCATTGATCCATTGCGATCCGAATATGCGAGGCGATGGCGCGGAGACAAATCCGATCGTAAAGTCGTCAAACCACAAATACTGCGCTTCATCACCGCCCGCCTCGGTTTCGCGCACCTCGACGTGATTGAAGCCAGCAGGGTCTATGATTCCAATGAAGGGTGAATTCTGGATACTTCGATCGATGCAGTTGAATTCTTCGCCAAACTCGTCGACTTCGCATATCTCGCCGAGGTCGATGAAGTTGATTTCGTCACCATCGATGACGAGGATAATGTCCGCACCGAACGTGCCATGAATCCAGCCGCCCCACGCAACCATCGGCTGGGCCGACGCGGTGGTTATTCCATCGGGAATTCCCGCAAGAATATTGCCGTGCGGAGACGAATAGAACCCCCAATCTCCCGAATGCGCAGCACCATTGCTCGTCGTGACATCGTACAGACCGCCACCGCTGCCGTTCCATGTGACGCCCTGACTGGGCACGTCCGGAGCGGTGAACCCGCCGTAAACGACGGTGGATCTCACCAAACCCCACGCATCCTCATTCTCAAATCCCTCGAAGACGGTGACGAATCCCGTCTCGGCCAGATCGGCAAGATACGCAGACTCGTCAAAATACACCGTGACTTCACCACGAACGACGTTGCCGAGGCCGAGCACCAGCGCTGTCCATATAAACACACATGTCTTCTTTTTCATGAGTTCCTCATCATTGATTTGCTGCCGCCGGGTCAATCGGGCCCCTCACAACGTCACGGCCCAACGAGCACGCCGACAAACGGCTGCATGTCGCCACCGTTCGCAACGCCATCCCCTGTCATATCCGCGCCTGCCGCGTGACACGGGTCTGTATCAACTCCGAGAAGTACCGCGACAAAGGGCGGAACATCATTCATGTCCAACGCCCCATCACAGTTCACATCGCCCGACACGGCGCAGGTAGCTGCTGCGCAGTTCGTTCCATCTCCCTGATATGCGCCTCCCAGCGCATCGCACGCCGCTTGATCGGCCACGGCCTGACAGGCACCATCGGACTGACAGCAGGCGCCATTCGGAGTTGCGCACGGATTCATGGCGCAGGTTGATCCGAATCCCTGATACGTCCCCCCGGCCGCGAGGCAGACTGTCAACGTGAAATTCTCGCAAGTATTGTCCGGCAGACAGCACGCGTCTTCCGGTTGTTCACATGCGTTCGGCGAGCATTCCGCACCATCACCGACGTAGTCGCCGCCGGTGATTCCGCAGCCAATCTCTGATTCCTGAAAACATGTGCCGTCGATCTGGCAACACGCACCCTGCGGTTGCGGGCACGGGTTTGGGGTACACAAGGTGCCGTCGCCAAGATAGGTACTGCCGTTGTCAAGACAGTCAACCTCCGGCTCTTCGCCACATGACCCTTCAAAATCGCAACAAGCGCCCCGCGGGGCCGGACAGGGGCTGAGCGCACATGAAATACCGTCGCCCTGATAAGTGCCGCCGATCGCGGCACAGCCCATCGCCGTTCGCGATGCGCAGATACCATGAATATCGCAGCACGCACCGGTCGGCTGCGGACAGGGATTCGGCGCGCAGCTCGTGTCATGTCCCTGATAGTCGCCGCCGTTGTCTTCGCAATCGTTGGCCGATTGCATCAAACAGCTGCCGCTCGAAAAACAACACGCGCCGGTCGGAATCGGGCAGGGATATGGATCGCACGATGAGCCGTTGCCGTGATACGTACCCGCCAGCGAATCGCAACTCGCCGCGGAACGCGCGGTGCATGAGCCGTCCGGCGCGCAACAGGCTCCATTCACGGTTCCGCACTGAAAACTGATGATGCCAAACGCATCCAGTCCGGATTCGTTAATGCTGTCCGGCGCGGCGTCGGTCGCGATGAATCGAATCCTCGTCGTCGCAGTCAGTACCACGCCCCCTGCGTCCAATTCCGCCTGATCGATCTCGTTGTGCCGCCATGTCAAACCGCCGTTTGTTTCATGCCGGGCAATCTCGATCCACGGACCCGCGCCGCCGTTGATTTCCACGACAAGATTGTCGAGGCCGCTGGTCGTGTCGGTGAGATATTGAAAATAGTCATACTTGACGATGATGTTTCCGCCGGTCAGGTCGAACTCCGGCGACGTCAATCGCACGGAGCCGCCGTCAACATCCGTATTGCCGACACTATTCTGAGTGACAAAGCACCTGCCGCTGCCGTCGGAATCCGCAATGGGGTCATACGCCCACAAGGGATCATTGATCGGCACACCACGCTGCCAATCGCCCGTCGTCGCACCCGGGTTCTCGGCGAACCAACCTTGATCGTTTTCAAAGTTGTCTGAGAAGACTGCGACGGCGTCGCCTGCGACGGCGGAGAAAGTCGACGCCGGCGCGGCCGCCGGCTGCAACACGACACCCGATGTCGTGCCTTCCGCGCTGAAGTAGAACTCCGGCGCGTCACCACAAACTGGCGCGGGAAACGTGGCTTGATAGATATCGCCGGCAACCGCCGCCAACGGACTATTCAAGAAGGCGCCGCCGGAATAGCGGTAGTGCAATGTCGGACTGCCCGGCAGCAGCGACTCACCAATGGCGACGACGCGTACATCGATGATCGTGGGCACGGCATCCGTCAACGCAACCGGCAATCCATTGGGAAACGTGATACTCGTACCTTCGTTCGATGCGCCATCGCCGACCAGCGAAAACACCTGCGGCCCTTGTGGAACATTGAATCCCAATACCTCAATCGTCCACGCTCCGGTCTCGGGATTGTCGACCAATACCTGCTCGATATTGTTGATATGGTCCTCGACCGTTCGAACGGCCGGCGCCGCCGGATTGGCCACGCCGCCCAGCGTCCACGGGTAATGCCGAACGCCCGACGGGCTGACGACTCGCAGATCGAGATCGTTGACCAGCGCCGGATCGACGTTCGGCGTGCCGGGCGGATCGTCCCAGGCAAGCGTCACGCGCAACTCAGGATCACTAGGACCAACGACGACGATACGGGAATAGGATTCACCCTGGTTGACGCCGTCTTCCTTGAACGCGCCGGTTCGCATGAAGTCGACGGTCTGCTGAATACGAACCGAACCATAACCCGTCTTGTAATCGGGTCCGACTTGTTCGATGTCCTGCGCGTTATGGGCCAACAGCGCCTTCAGCGTGGAATTGCGAAAGTCCGGCTGACCTGGAAACTGCATGCGGAAATCCTGAAGCAGCAAAGCGGATAGCCCGCAGACCGTCGGCGACGCCATCGACGTTCCGCACAACGTCGAGTAGGCAGTGTTGCTCGACGACGAACAGGAGGTCACGCCGCCATCGCCGCCGACCTGGCAGCCCGGCGCGGAGACGTCCGGCTTGAGCCGACCGTCGTCGGCCGGCCCCCAACTCGTGAACCACGTCACAGAGTCGTCGTTCGAATTGAGCGCGCCGACGGTGATATGATTCTTGGCGCACGCCGGCGGAGCCGTTGTCTGGTAGAGACTTCCGCAACGCGTCGTTTGACGTTCGTTGCCGTTTGCCCACACGATTCTGAACGGCTCGCCGCCGCTCAGTCCACCGCGAACGATGGAATCTATGACGGTCGAAGTCACGCCGTAATCGCCGGTCCATTCGCAGGGAAAACCGTTCGGCGCAGTATTCGTGCCAATCGAATTATTGGAGATGTCCGCACCATAGACGTTGATCGCTTCTCCGTAGTCCGCCTCCATGTCGCCGGGGTCGGTATACAGGAAGCCGGGTTGCAGACCGCCGACCTGCTCGAAGCCGTACGATTCGATCGTGACGCCGGGCGCCATTCCCTTGTACGTCGGGTTCGCAACGCCGGCACCGCCGATCGTTCCCGAAACATGTGTGGCGTGATTGGCAAGCCCCGAGTTGTCACGCACGGACAGGCGTCCCTGGAAATCGACATGCGACGCTCGCGCCGTTCCACCATCGTATACCAGCACTGTGACGCCCGTGCCGTCGAGATCGTAAGGTGCGGCCTGAACAACGTCGGCTTCCGTGATTACCCGATTGCTGTTGTTCACCTCTGAAAGCTGCGGGAGCGCGGGTTCGAGATACATGACGGCGTCTTCGGCCGCGAGCGCCGCGACGTTTTCCAGCGGCAGTTCGATCACCATGCCGTTGACACTGATCAGGTTGCGGCGGATGACGGCATCATGCGATTCGGCGACGATCGTTGCTTCGGCGCGCGTGACATCGGCGTGAAACATGATGTACGCACCGAACCATGTCTTGTCCGCGGCCATCGCGTCGCCGGCCTTGTCGGCCGGCACGGGAACGACGGCCCAATCGGGCGTGTCAAGCCTTGCCAGGATCGGATGCAGTTTCCAATCCGCATCGACTTTCCGCGCATCGAGCATTGAATGAACGTTGGACAACGCCGCCTGATTTACGCCGCCTTCCGAGACGGATGCGAAGAACGCGTTATCGCCCAAATACGAATGGACCGTGATGCCGGCATTCGAAAGCTGACTCCGACTCGCCGTCGTCAATGGTCCGTCGAGCTGGATGACCACGTGCTTCGCGTTGTCGCGCAGCGCGGGACTGGCAATAACGGCCCTCACTTCCGCTCGCGTCTTTTCCGAAGGCGCCGAGGCGCCCGAACGCCAGCGAACCTGGCCAAGGACGGGGCGCCCGCCCGAAAGGGCGCCAATCAGGACAACTGCCACCAGCACGCGCATGTGACGAATCAACTGCATCCGATATTCCTCTCTCGACTGGTGGATCTGCACATCGAACGTCGAATCGTCGACCAACGGATCAAGCTGCATCGCGCCTGCGTCCGGACAGCTGCAAAGCGTGTTCTAAAGACGGATCCGTTTTCCAGGGCGCTTTCCACTCGCCCGGTAACTGTGCAAGCGGTGTGCCAGTGTCGAGAATTGCGCCGGCGATATGTCAATCACGGCGATTGCAGGCAGGAGAATGTGGATCCGAAGGCGGTGCAACAACAATCGACATCCGCCACGGATCGTCGCGTGCATGATCGCCCGGAGTATTGGTGCGAGTTCAACCGCCGTGCGATACGGCGATCTGGAATGTCGGCGTCAGTTGACTCGGCGAGACCCATCGTCCGATACGTCGTCAATTGAGGAGATCGAGCGGTCTGCCGATCGCAGGATACTTGCGGCATTCAACTTGCAATACAGAAACGCGAGGGCAGTCGTCGCTATTTGTCCTGATGTCAGGATGCGGGAGCTTATATAATCGCTGGTTGAGAATCAGCGGCGCCACTGGCGCTCGACCGGAGAATGCACCGGTCCATATCACACGCGCGGCGCGGGCGTATTCGCACGCGCCGGCCGGGACGCGACCTCGATACACGATGCCGGCCAATCGGGGGCTTGGTCGAGAATAAAACTGGGGCCCGCTATGTCGAAACCGAGTATGGAGGATGCTGGCCCACACACCCGAAGCCCCGGGGCGACGCGTCTGCGCTGGTATCACCTGTATTTCCTGCTCGCACTGTTTGATGTTGTCGTGATCATGTTCAGTATCTCGCTGCACAGCAAGACGATCGAGGATGCGGCCGCCGTGACACGGGCCGCCTCCGATCTCGACACGCAACTCCGATGGCTGCAGCTTGCCCAGCAGCGCGTCGTCGAATTGAACGCCCCGGGCAACGAGTTGTTCAGAGCCGAACGCCCGGAAGAATACGAAATCTTGCGCAGGCAGCTGCAGTCCGCGAAAACCAATATTGAGAATCTCTTTGCATCCGCAAACGAACACGAGTTCAGTACTGCCGGGCTTCGAAACGAGGTCAAAGAGATGATCGCCGAGGCCGACGGGCTGTTTGAAGACTTCCGTCCGATGTTGGAGTCCACGCTCCTGGCTGATGCCCGTGAGTCCGTCCTCCTGAAGGCCGGTCCGAAGATGGCGGCGATGGATGCACAGCAACACAAGGCACTCTGGATACTGGGCGGGCTCGTCACGCAACACAGTGAACTGAAAAACGTGCTGCTACAGCGACACGAGGCGCAACTTCAGTCAACAGCTGTCTACCAGCGGAGCTTTATCGCGGCTGTTGTTGTGATATTGGTCGGGATTCTCATCTTCGGAAGGCGGCTCTACAAGTCGGACCAGGCACTGGAGCAACAGCGGCAGTTGTTGGCGGAAGAGCGCCGCGAGCGCCTCGCTGCGATCGGCGAGCTTTGCTCGAGTGTCGCGCACGGAATTCGCAATCCACTGGCAGCGATCTGCAGTTCCGTGGAACTCACGATGGAGCTTCCGAATCTGGACGCCAGAACGACGAATCGACTGCGGGAAACACTGCGCGAAGGAGAACGACTCGGCGATCGCGTCCGCGGCCTGCTCGACATTGCAAGAATGAACAAAGTCGCAAGCGAGCGCGTTAATCTCCCGGAAGTCGTGAGGCAAGTGGCGCGGGAGTTGAAACCGGAAGTCGACAAATTGCAGCTAACGCTTCTGCTCGATGTTCCCGTGCGCCCCTTGTACGTTCTAGGGGACGTCAAGAGCCTGGAGCTGGCGATCGTCGAGTTGATTTCGAACGCCATGGAGCATTCGCCGCAGGGCGGAGCGATTCGAGTGGAATGCCGGCCGGATTCGACAAGTGCGGATGTCATCATCGCAGTCGAAGACAGCGGTCCGGGTATTCCCGAAGGCGCCCGGGAGAGAATTTTCGATCTTTTCTTCACGACGAAGCCGCGCGGAACCGGGATCGGTCTGGCGTCGGTCAAACGCATCGCCCAGGTGCATGGCGGTCGCGTCGATTTCTCGCAGGGCAGCGAAGGTGGTGCAAGATTCGAACTACGGCTCACGCCAGACTCGTCGACGAACGGCGATTCGGCGGACGTTCGAATGACATCAGCCGGGGCCGCACCATGACTGTCGTCATCGAACCGTATCCGATTCGCCTGAATACAAGCGCATATGAGGATTCAAGATGTCCCGCGTTCTGATCATCGAAGACGAACCGCTGTTGGCGGACAACATCCGGGAAAAGCTCGAAACAGTCGGCCACGACGCCCATGTCGTGCATACGTGCCGCGATGCACTCGCGCAGAATGCCAAACTGTCTCCCGAAGTCATCATCCTCGACGTGCGGCTTCCCGATGGCGATGGGCTGGAATTGCTGCCGAAACTCAAGACCGAATCAGCGCCGTCTCACGTCATCGTCACGACGGCGCATGGCAATGAACGGATCGCCGTCGAAGCGATGAAAGCGGGAGCATTTGACTACCTGACGAAGCCGATCCGCCTGGACGAACTTGCGCTCATCGTCGGCCGTGCCGTAAACGCCCGGCGCATGATCGACAATCTCAGCTTCATTCGAACGCGCGAAGAGGCGGAAAGCGGACTGGACCAGATCATCGGCGAATCAAAGTCGATCGAGCAAATCAAGAAATCGATTCGGCGTCTCGCCCAGACGGATGCACTGCGTTTGTCGAATCCTCCGACAGTGCTGATTACCGGCGAAACGGGCACGGGGAAGGATCTGGTTGCGCGCGCGATTCACTATCATGGTCCGCGACGCGACAAACCGTTCATTCACGTCAATTGCACGGCGCTCCCCGAATCCCTTTTTGAATCCGAATTGTTCGGCCATTTGCGCGGCGCGTTTACGAGCGCCGCCAACGCCAAACGCGGCCTGTTCGAAGTGGCGGAGGAAGGAACGCTGTTCCTCGACGAGATTGGCCATCTCCAGCCGGAAATGCAGGCGAAACTTCTCCATGCAATCGAAAACCGCGAGATTCGCCCCGTGGGCGGAACTGACACGCGATCGATCAACGTTCACATCATTGCGGCAACCAATCGGAATCTGGAGCAGGCCGTCGAAGCCGATGAGTTTCGTCGCGACCTGTATCATCGCCTCCGTGTATTTGAAGTCGCATTGCCTCCGTTGCGCGATCGAACGGCTGACTTACCCATGCTTGCCGCGCACTTCCTGGACATGCACACGCGCAGATTCGGCGTCGAGCCGAAAGTGATCGCAGACGACGCGCTGGCGCTGATGACGACGCACGCGTGGCCGGGCAACGTTCGCGAGCTCAGTCATCTGATTGAGAATTGTCTGTTGCAGTTGGAAGAATCGACCATCGATGCGAACAACATCCCGCTGCGTGTGGATCGGCGTAATCGTGAGATGCGCATTGAAAGCCCGGATGGACTCGTGACCTATCTGGACTTCGACGGCAACTGCCCGACGCTTGAGGAGGTGGAGCGCTCGATTCTCCTTGCCGCCTATCGATACACGGGGCGAAACATGACCGGGGCCGCGCGAATCCTTGGCATCACACGCGAGGCGTTTCGATATCGCCTGAAACGAAGCGAGGAGGCGACAACATGATACGACAATCCATGCTACGGCGCGACCGGCGTCGGGTTTTTCAGTGTTCGATCGCGCCGATCCTTGCGATGTTCCTCATCGCCGACGTGTCCCGTGCCGGATCGCCGACGATCATTCAGGACGGAGTCGGCGACGCGGTCATCCGACGAACGGATCAGAACGCCGACGGCATGATCGATCCGATGACACAGAGACTGCCGGATCTGATCACGATGCGCATCGGAAAATTCAGCCCGTTTGAGCCGGACGATGATCGATTCGCCGGCGACTGGAGTTCGAGCGGCGTCTTCCTGCGGCTGGACCTTGTATTTGACGGATTGATCAATCCGCCCGGACGGATCGGCCTGAGTGATCACTCGCCCGTTTATTCCCCGTTTGAGTACGGTTCGAATCCGTTCTTCGGATTCATCGAATTTGATGTCGATGCGAGTGAGGATACAGGCGGCGAACTGAACGCACCGGAGTTCCGCTACCTTGGTAACGTCGCCCGATTCGGCGGGATTCCAAGTGAGCCCAGATTCGCCGGCCGCGTGGCCGCCGATGGTTTCGCGTTCGACGGATTCATGTCGACGCCGCCGTTCGTTGAGCGCAGCGGCGAGGAGTTTCATCTGGTTCTCTTGGGCGAGGAAATCAGCTCCATAGAGATTGACCATGAAAGCCCCGGCGGCACACCGGGTATTTTCGAGACCGGAGAACGCTGGATCGTCGAAGGCAAATTGATGCATCGGGCGCACGGCTTCGAGGATTTCGCGCTCATGTGTTTCGAGGCGGAAGGACGTTACGAGGCCGAAGTCAAACTCCGTTTCGCACACAAAAGCAGCACCGACCAAACCACGGTATCGTTGGTATACCCGCTCACGAATGCAGCATCGGCGGCGTTTGAAGACCCGGAAGAACCCGTGGATACCAACGACGGCTGCACCGACGGCCAGAACTCCATCGAAGAGGCGCTCGTCGATCTGCAATTCAGCGCCTTCATCGCGGACGCCGGTACTCGGATGCTCCCTGAGTTTCAACTCATCGCCGATTGGGAATTCGAATCGCCGGCCGATCACCTCGATCCCGAGAGCTGGCAACTCACGGCCTTACTCGGCACGGCCTACGGCACTGAAGAACTGGACGGTGCACGTTTTGTCTGGACGGACGTGTTCCCGAATACCACAACGGGGGACTTCAACGGAGACGGCGTCGGCGATTCGGCGGACACGACAGCCCTCGACAGTTTCGTAACAACGAATGATGGAAACCCGATGTACGACGGCGATGGCGACAGCGGGAATGGCAGCATGACCTGGAATGATTTTGCCTCAAATTTCTGCGTATTCGATGTCAATTACGACGGCGTCATCGATGGTGCCGACCTGATCGTTCCTGGCGACATGGACCTGAACGGGATCGTCGACCTCGACGACGTGGACGACTTTGTGCTCGCGTTGATCGATCCGGACGCCTATGTGGCCTCCCACGGCGGAATCGAACCGATTCCACGCGGCGACATCAACGACGACGGCCTTCTTGACGGAAATGACATAGGCGGATTCGTCATCCTTGCGTTACAATAGAGGCATATCTGCCGTCGCTTTTGAAGAAGACGCGATCGCAGGTCAGGCTGAATAATCGTTGGATTCCGGTCGAAATCGATTTGATTGGAGTTTTCTTGCAGTCGTTCGTGTCGCGAAAATCCGGCTTTACTTTGATCGAGCTCCTCGTGGTCATTGCGTTGATCGCGTTGGTGATGTCGATCCTGCTGCCCGTCTTCAGTGCAAGCCGCGAGACGGCGCGCAACCTTCAATGCAAGGCGCGACTCCACGCCGTGACAACCGAGTTCATATTCTTCGCCGACGCAGATGGCATGAGTCGGCGGCCCGCCAACGGCCCGTTGGGCGAGAACCGATTCCGCATCGAGGACTTTCAGGAGAGCATTTACAAGATCGATGAATTCTGGGACTCGCCATCAAGCAATGTCTCGACATTGGATTCGGCGACACAACCACTGATGTGCCCGAGCGGTCCGTCGATCCTGGAACGTCGCGCCAACACGCCGTGCAGCGCCGGCGCCATCGGACCCAAAAGAAATGTCAGCGTCGCTTTCAACAAGCGCCTTGAAACGCGCACGTTTTACTACAATGGCAGCCCGTTCCCGGCGAGTGCCGTGTTGACACCCGCGATTCTGCATTTCCCGAACGTACCGTTGATCCTCGACACCGACGGTGCGTTCGCCGACGACAGCGGGAAACTGCCCTACTATTCGGCGCCGCCGATTCACGACGACAAGCTCGACGATATCTACGAATCGGGCAATTTCTGGTTTCCGTCAAAACGGCACATGGGAAAAGTCAATATCGGCTTCGTCGGCGGCCATGTCCTGTCGTCAAGCAATCCGGCGTCAGAACCCTGGTCGCGCTGGGGCTATCAGCCAACGCCCTAGGAAGCCGCAGAGGTCTCCACGCAGGCGCGGCGATTCGTGCATGTCGAAGCCCAACGCTGACAAGAGAAAACGCCCGTCGTCAGAGTCTGACAACGGGCGTCATTCCATGGAGCCGAAGAGGCTCGAACTCTCGACCTCTTGCATGCCATCCGCCGTCACACTGAACAATTGGGTCACAAAGTTGCAAGCGACCAATGGAGACACCAGGCACGCAAGCAGCGCGACACGACTCAGATTGCTGATCGTTGGCTTGTTCATTTCAGACGGCATTTTGACGTATTTGCTTGCACAGACGAAACATCCCAATCCTCCAGCGCCGGCGTCTGACCAAATTGCATTGACCGGCAAATGACAAGAAACTCGATGCCGCGCGTTACGCCGCGCCAGGCGACGCCCGATTGAGAAGCCGCTGTTTACTCATGGCGACGTCCAGCCGGCCGGCGCAGCACTCCCGAACGCCACGCTGAGATAGCGAGGCGCCGAATTGAAACACTGTTCTGTAACCAGACGCTGCCCAATTCACGGCGCCACGTCTCCCCCCTTTTGCCCTCGCAGCCGCATGGATCCGGCACAATTCGCCGCCCGAAAACCCGCGAAGAATCGAAAAAACTGGCTTCCCGGAGGCAGGCCCACGACGCGGCCGGGTACTCCTCCCGGTATTTGGCGGATGACCTACTCACAGGAGGTTGTGATGAACAGTAAGAAGACGGGATTTCTGGCAACAGGGGCGGTCCTCGTGATGGCGGGGGCTGCGATGTGCGGCTGGCACTTCGCGGACGCACCGGCGCCGGGCAAGTTGAACGTGAAGATCGACACGAAGCCGACCGTCATGACGGTCGCGTACAAGGCCTACGGCAACGCCGAAGCGGCCGACGGCAAGTACTGGCTCAGCAAGTTGGTGATGGAGAATACCGGCGAAACGGCGCTCAGTGACTTGAGCGTCAGCTTTCGGATTCCGGACTACATCGACTGGAACACGCCCGACGCGGCGGCCGAACTGTTGCCGGGGCAGACGGCGGTCCTGCCGATCTACCCGCGCTTTCCGTCGTCAGTGACGAGGATTCGCACACGGACGCCGGCCCAGCTTGAAGTGAAGATCTGCTACACAGCGGACGGCGAAGAGAAAGAAGTCATCCACAAGCGACCGTTCGAATTGCGCGGCGTGACAGAGATTGAGTACACGAGCCTCGGCTCCGACGAGATCATCAACTGGTTCGACATGTGGGATAACAGCGAGATTCTCGCGGCCTACATGACGGACGAAGACGAGGTCGTCAAAGCGTACTTCGGCAAGATCAGCGAAACGATGGGCGGTACGCCCTACGTTAAATCCGCCGAGGATCTCGGCAAGCTGCTCGGCGCGATCTACAAGTTCCAGGTCGGCACGGGGATGGTTTACATGGGCGCCAAGGGCGTTCCGGAAGTACTCGGCGATACGCAAACGCTGGTGCAGAGCATCAAGCTGCCGCGCGAAGTCATCCGCGGCAACAGCGGCACCTGCATCGAACTGACGCTGCTGATGTCGGCGCTTCTGCGGCAGTGCGGCGTCAAGAGCCACATGGTTCTGATTCCGGGGCACGCCTTCCCGATCATCGAGATGCCGACCGGCCAGCTCATCGCATTCGAGACGACGGGCATCGGCGGGCAGAACCTGGGCGGCGTTTCCAGCTTTGAACAGGCGGTCGACAAGGGCGAAAAGTACTGGAAGGAATGCCAGGAAGGCAAAATGCCTTTCGTAGTGGTTGACTACCTGAGCTATCAGGCGAAGGGCATTCGGCCGCCGGAGCTCGAGCCCGTCGATATCACGGCGTTGTCGCAACTGCTGGCGACGCGGATTCCGCAGCAACGATCGGAACCTGTACCGCAGCCACAGCAGTACCAACAGACGCAGCAACAGAAGACGCAGC
>JAJDEC010000106.1 GCA_029259995.1 Phycisphaerae bacterium | reverse complement strand
CGAACAGCCGACCCAGAAAAGCACGGCGGCATCCGGCTTCTCGGCCATCGTCGGAATATCCAGCCCTTCCGCCCACACGGCGCGATCCGACGCCGGAAAGCTCCACGGGTTTGAATTCGTTTCCAGACCGCGGAACATGTTCTGCAGTTCGTTCGGAAACTCCGCCTTCTCCTGCACGAGATGCCGACGCATATCGACAATCTTGTCGACATAGGTAATGAAGACGGGGCATTCCGTCTCACATGCACCACACGTCGTGCACGCCCAAAGCACTTCCGGCTTGATCACGTCCGGGATCAGATCCTTCAGCGCCGGCGCATGATCGCCATTGCCGTTCGCGCCATCTGCGGCGTCGTCCGTCGCCGCCGCGCCGTTGCCCGGCTTCGCGCCGATCAGTTCCGCCTGATTCTTGTATGCGAAGTCGCGCAGATCGAGCGTCAGTTGCTTCGGCGACAGCAATTTGCCCGTGATATTGGCCGGGCACTGATCCGTGCAGCGCCCACACTCAGTACACGTAAAGAAATCGAGCATCGCCTTCGCACCGAAGTGCTCGATGCGACTCGCGCCCAGATGCTCTTCGCGTTCCAGCCGTCCTTCGAGATCCTCCGTCTTCGGCAATCGCCCCACGGGCGTAAGCCGAGAGAAAAACACATTCGGAAACGACGTGATCTCGTGAAACTGCTTGCAATACGGCAGATAATTCAGGAACAGCAGGATCACGCCGACGTGACCCCAATAGCCGATGTGCTGGAGCCGCAGAAGCGACGCCTCTTCGCCTCCGCGCAACTGCAATGCAAGCATTGAACCGAGGGGTTCCCAAAGACTCCCATGATCCTTCATCGCGATGCTGGCGCCGTCATACAAGACGTCAGTCACCATCAGCGTCGTGATGATGCCGAGAATCAGATAACCCTCGAAATTGCTTGTCATTCGCTTGAGGCGACCGATCGCTCGGTAGTAAAGAAATATACCCAAGCCAATAAGAACGAGTACGACGAAGCCATCTTTGATGAGCGAATAGAGTCTTCCGAGCGGCGCTTCCTGATCGAAGATGATGAATCCAAAATCCTGGTCCGCCACGAACCCGCGCGCGAACATGATCAAACCGCGGAGCAGCATGACCATCGCGCCGGCATAGATGAACATGTGCGCGATGCCCGCCCATTTGTGCCGCGGCATCCGCGCCTGACCGATCGCGAACTTGAACATCTTGGCAAATCGATCACCCAGGCGATCCGTCGGCAGATCGTTTCCGCCGATGACCATGAGCTGCCAGCGCTTGCGCGCCGAATAGATGAATAAGCCCCAAAGCCCGATGAATAGAACGGCAGCCACATACGGTTGCATGGATGAATCACCTTAGATGAATGGCCGACGATGCGTCGTCGCTCGTCCTGCGCGTGCGCTGACCCCACGTCTTTTTGCTCGAAAGCCATGGTATCCAACGACTTGCGGCCCCGCAATTCGACACGAGGAACGACCGATAGCTTGAGAATGTGAGCAACACGGGTGCCATGCTCCCCCTTCAAGGGGAACATGTGTGGCCGGAATAGCGCGGAAAAACCGATGCACCATTCGGTTGTCAATCGACTGACCAGAAACAAAAGGGTTCTTCACGGATCTGCGGGACGACGGCCTATCACGTTCTGGAAGACGACGGCGTATCACGCTCTGGAAGACGACGTCTTATCTCGCTCTGGAAATTGGATTGTGCGCCGCGAAGGATCCCGGAGGGATCCAATGAGATTAGCCCAGCGATCTATCGCTGGAGCACGCGGCTCCAATTACCGATCTCCGTCCCGTAGGGACGGAATGAGTGCCACGCGCCTGGCTCACGCCGTCCCTCCGGGACGGCAATGCGCAGGAAAACGCTCGTCGCAATCCCAGCCTAGAACAGGCTGGGCTATCTTCATGTCGTCCCTACCGGGACCTTGTGGAATGCAGCCGCCGCGTCGTCAAGAGGCGTCAACGGTCCCCGCAAACCCGTGAAGATGAAAAAAACGCCCGCAGATCCTGCGGGCGCTGATGGTATTCATGGGAAATCGCGATCGTCGGTCGGCCTAGCCCGCTTTCGCCTTCTTCACGGCGTCCGTCAACAGCGGCACGATCGTGAAGAGATCGCCAACGATGCCGTAGTCCGCGACGCTGAAGATCGGCGCCTCGGTGTCCGTGTTGATCGCCACAATGCGGCGGCTGCCTCGCATACCCGCGAGATGCTGAATCGCGCCGCTGACGCCGCACGCGACGTACAGCTGCGGCGTGACGGTTTTCCCCGTCAATCCAACCTGGCGAGTGTGCGGCTGATAGCCGGCGTCGCACGCCGCGCGACTCGCGCCAACGGCGCCGTCCAGCGCGTGGGCGAGTTCGTAGATAATCTTGAAATTCTCTTCGCTCTTGAGGCTGCGCCCGCCCGTCACGACGATCGACGCTTCCGTCACGTCCTTCTCGTCGCCGCCGGTTCGTGCAATCTGCTTCGTGACGGACTTCGCATCATTGGCGTCCGCAGCAAACGGGACTTCGACACGCTCCGCGCCGCTGCCTGATTCATCAGGCATCCCGAACGTATTGGGGCGAACACTCGCCATCTGCCGATTGCCGGCGCTGAATCGAACGTGATTAAACGCCTTACCATTGAAGATCGGTCGCGACGCGCTCAGCGCCCCATCGTCAGCGAGTTCGAACGCCGTGCAGTCCGTCGCGAGCCCCGAATTCGTACGAATCGCCACGCGCGGGCTCAGGTCCCGCCCCATGAAGGAAGCCGCCAGCAGGACGATCTGCGGATCAGCCTTCGCGACTGCATCGCCAAGGGCACGCGCGTACGTGACGGCGTTGTACTTCGCCAACGGCTCGGCATCGACAATGTAGACCGCCGAAGCGCCGCACTTTTCGACGCGTTCCACAACGGGACTGACGCTGTGACCAATCACGGCCGCCGCGATTCTGCCGCCGGTCTTCGCCGCCAATTCCTTTGCGGCCGTCAGCGCCTGAAGCGCCGCCGGAAGAATCATCCCGTCTCGTTGCTCAATGAAAACCAGTATGTCTTTCGTCATGTTGCGTCTCGTCGTCTTGGTGGTTCTTTCTTCCCTTGCTCCATTTTGCGGAAAAGTCTTCGCCCGACGCTTTGGTGGGCACGGCCCACTCTACTTTTTGCTTGCCCGCCGTCAACGCATCGCGCCATCAGCATTCGTTATCGTCAAGCCCTCCGCGCCCTGACGGTCGCTGCGCAGATGCTATCGATCCAACTCCGCCGCGATTACGTTCAGGCTGCCCAACACGGCGACGACGTCGCTGATGCTGTGGCCGATCACGAGCTTGTCGAAGCATTGGTAGTTTATGTAGCTCGGCGGCCGGCAACGCGCGCGATACGGCGTGTTCCCGCCGTCCGACGCCAGGTAAAAGCCCAACTCGCCGTTCGCCGTCTCGTTGACGCCGTAGGCCTCGCCGATCGGCGGCTCGAACCCACGATTCGTCATGATCTGTTCGAAGTGATGAATCAATCCTTCGATCGAAAAGTACACTTCGCGCTTGTCGGGCAACGTCGCCTTGTCGTTCGGCAACACGTTCACGGGCCCCGACGGAATATTGTCCACGAGCTGGCTGATGATATGCATGCTCTGGCGCATCTCTTCGAGGCGCACGAGATATCGCGCGTACACATCGCCGTCCGTCGCGATCGGCACCTTGAAGTCGACGGCGCTCGAGCCCTTGCCATCCCAGTTGTCGGCATAACAAAGATAAGGTTCGTCTTTCCGAATATCGCGAACGACGCCGGCGCTTCGCGCCAATGGCCCCGTCCAGCTCCAGGCAATTGCGTCGTCCTTCGAAATAACGCCGATACCCTTTGTTCGTTCTAGAAAGATCCGATTCCGCGTCAGCAGCGACTCGAAGTCGGCGATCGCGTTGGGCAGGCGCTTGATAAACGCCTTGACGTGACCCGGCCATTCGTCGGGGATGTCGTACATCAATCCACCGACACGCGTATAACTCGTCGTAAATCGCGCCCCGCAGATTTCTTCGAACAAGTCGTATATGTACTCGCGTTCGTTGAACGTATACAGGAACGACGTGAACGCCCCGAGGTCCAGCCCCGCCGTGCCGACGCACAACAAGTGATCCTGAAGCCGCGCCAGCTCGGCGATGATCGTACGGATCGCCTTGCATCGCGGCGTCAGCTCGATTCCGAACAACTTCTCGCAGGCCGTGTGCCATGCGATGTTGTTGGCCATCGGACTGATGTAATTCATCCGATCCGTCACGACGACGTACTGGTTGTAATTCAGATGCTCGCCGAGCTTCTCGAAGCCACTGTGGAGATAGCCGATGTGCGGTACGCAACTCACAACCGTCTCGCCGTCGAGCTCGAGAATGAGGCGCAACGTCGTGTGGGTCGCGGGATGCTGTGGACCGAAGTTCAGCGTCCAAACATCGCCGCCGACGTCTTCCTGCTCGAGTCGCGTCGGCTGAATTTCCGGCAACGTCGCCATGTCGTTAAACCCTTGTCGGAACTGAAGCTGCCAATGTAAAAAGGGCCGCGATTCCCGCGGGGGATTGTGCCTTTTTTCACAAGAAGGGAATCGTAGATGCATCGCGGCGGCGCATCAAGCGAGGCCGTCTTCGCGCCTCCAACGTGCATCGGCACATCGCCACCCTCTAACTCCTTACCGAAAAACGCGTTGTGGCCACTCGAACCCAAGCCGATATGTGTAAACTGCTACAAATTGCGGTACTGACGGCGCCGTTGGGCATCTCCGGATACGACGCTGCCGGAACGCTCGTTTGGAGTCGCCCACGATCCGCTTCGAGCGAATTCCCGATCGCTGGGCGACGACTGATTTCGTCGTGCAGGACCGGAGCACTCGGCGCACCGCCAATATGTCGACGCCTCGCAAGTTTATGAGCACAGACGCTCCGCCCCGTTCTATTCTCCCAAGTCGCCAGCCAACGCGATCGGACGATGTGATCGGATGCCGCGACGACGCATCCGAAAATCGACGTACGAAGCACAAAGCCGCATCGCGCGACCGCGGCGATCTGGTTCTCGCGGCCTGTCTTCTTCCGTTATGATCGGCCGCGACGAATTCAATCTCAACGCGCCAACCTCAACGGAAAACTCTGGAATTGCACGAATGCCAGTCAAACTAAATCGAAACGCCTGCCAATCCGGTCGATCGCCCAGGCGTCGTCGCGAGCCCCGGTGCATCTCGTCAATTCCACGGATCTGTTGGATCGCCCTGTGCGTACCGCTGTTTGCTGTCGCGGCAGCATCCGCAGAAACACGATCCGCCGAGGGAATCACGATCGAGTCGGAATACGAAACGCGGATGCTCACTTGGCGGATCATCAACGAATCTGCGGCCCCGATCGTGCGTATCCGGATCCCGACCTACAAGACTTACGACATTGTCGTGCCGGACTCATGGCAATACGAGGATTCCCATTCGGAAATGAAAGCCTGGGCGAAGAGCGACGCCGATGCGATCCGCGCCGGCCGCTCCCTGGTCCTTCAGGTCACGGGCTCGTCCAGCGGCGGCAAGCCGGGGTTGACGACGGCCGCCGTCACGCTCGCGGATGGTCGTGTCATCGAAATCGACAGCGTCCCGACGTTTGAAAGGGAAGGATGGATGACGATCGCCCTGCCCCCGATCGTCGTTTCGGCGCTCATCGGTCTGCTTCTGATTCTGCGCCGCCGATCGACGTCGCAGCCACGGCAGCCTTGAGATCCGCGTCTTTCGGCAGATGCCCGGCAACGATTTCCGGAATCGCATCCGTCAACATGCATCGGGCCGCCTCGACGGCCTTTTCGAAATCGCCGTCTCTCGGTACAGACGCGAGGCATTCGATTTTTGCAAAGTAAATCGCGCGATTCCACGGCATCGCCATCTTGATGCGTGCGAGTTCTCGATCGTGCAGGAATTCGCCATTCACACAGAACGTGTACATGACGCAGCCGTCCTGCTGACGCCCCTGAAAGTCCTGCCGGATCTTCAGGTACTTGACGGGGATCTCCTGCTCCGTCCCGTCGGGCATCGGCACACGCAACGACGTATTGCCCATGATGGCGACTTCATTGCCGTGCTGCCGATAGCAGACTTCCGGAGTATGCGGAATTCTGGGCGTGTGGCCGTCGTTCGAATAGTAATACACTTGGAGTATGACGGTCTCGACGCCGGCCAGCTTTTCCACGACAGGATAAAAGGCCCACTCGACAAATTCATCCGTTTCGACCGTATTGATTCCGCCCATCGAGACATCCTGCATGAATCGAAAGTGGGCGTCGAGAACGCGCCGATCGAGGTTCACAAGGGGTTTGCGAATCGACACGAGCCGTTTCTGAAGTGACTGCGCGATCGCGTCACTCGAACTCTGCATGAACAGCGCCGCGCCGATCAGCGCCGCGGCCCCGAAGACGTACCACTTGTTACCGAAGAGACGCATGGCACTCATTGAGTCCTCGCTTCCGGTTCCGGCGATTGCTCGGCGTCGGATATCAGTGTCGGAGACGTCTCGCTGTCTGCATCGTCAACGTAGAACAACCTCGCCAGGCGCGATCCACTCTGGAGCAACCCGGCAAGCAGGACAAATGCCAGGAACGCCGCGATCAACGCCGCCGCCGCGGAAACATCTCGCGGTACGGAATCGGCGATCTGGTTGCCGCGCCACCAGGCCATGTTTAACCACACAACGAGCCGAAGAATGTTGGCGCCCAACAGGATCGGCACGAAGGCGAACGC
>JAJDEC010000105.1 GCA_029259995.1 Phycisphaerae bacterium | reverse complement strand
ATCCGGCGAGCGCGATCACGAGGAGATTCCAGGGATTCGAAAACATGGGATGCGATTGTAGCCCGGCACCCCATCTGTGAAATTGCTTGAATTTCGGCACGGTCGGGGCCAAAACCGGCGTCGGCTGATTAATGAAACCATACGGGACTATTCCAAAAACGTTCTTACCACCAAATGCCGAGCCTATTTAGCGATGCCCCGCATTCATAAAACAGTTCTCGCTAGCAACGTCATGGCTCTTATCCCTCTAGTGCGTCTAGGATTGAGAGAATTGTCTGACGCGCATGACACGGCAGATGCGGCCAAGCTCTGACAATCCTTGCCAACTCGGCACGAACCGTCGGTGTCGATCTCGGTGATGCCGTTGATTCTGGTTTGCGTAACGTGCTTATGCCATAAGAATTTACGGAATCACGTTCGTAGGTTGAGGGCCTAGTTCCGGTTAAACGGAGTGCAGGTTCGACCCCTGTCCCGGGCAGTTACCTTTCGTTGACAGACATTTCCGTCCGAATAACCGATTATGATGACAGTGCATGATTCGCGTTGTCGCCGTCGACCACGCGGAATCGTGCGTGTGTGCCTTTGCCGAGCCTTATAATCGAATGCCGCCGTGATGTGGCGTGGCGATTCACGTGTGTCCGTCCGCCCCCTGGGGCCCTCGGTCCGACGGCGATCGGCAACGGAGGATTGATCGTGCTCATCTCAGCCAATCTGCTTCTCTCCGGAGTATTGCTTGTCCAGGTCCATATCGCCTTTGACCCGAAGGACGACATTGGGCAACCCACGGAAATCGAAGCATCGGCTGGCATGGACGACCTGGCGGACTCCATGATCCAGCCGGAAGACACGCCGATCTATCGCATCTGGCGACGGCGCGCCGACGACAACGAGCGCCGCTACACGGCGAGCTACTTGCGGGATCGCCGCGAGCTGGAGGAACGCATCCTTCGTGGCGACATTCTGGAATTCATGGTCGAAGACTACGTTCTGCAATTGCAGGTCCTCGGCGACGAAGCGCGAATCGTTGAGCTGTGTTGTCGAATGTCATCGGCCGGTCGCCAGTGCGGCGAGGCGAGGAAGCGTCTGTTCAAGATGGCCAAGGGCGATCTGCTGGATGCGAAGCAGTACAAGGAAGTGCTGCGCGTCGCCGGCGATGTTCAATCGGGCTACGACAAGCTGATCGAAAAGTACAACGGCAATCCGGAGCGCGATCGGAACTGGTGCGAGCTGCGCTACAAAGGGGATTGTGCATCGGAGTTTCACGACGCGTTCGCGTATTTCGAGGCGCTGGCGGGAACGGATCGACGCATGGACGCAGTGATTCTCTCTGAAAAACTGATCCGGACGCGGATCGATCCGTCCGACTTGATGGCGCAATCCCGCTACACGATCTGGAAGTTGCCTTCGGACATTTCCACGGCGGGCGTCATTTCCCAGCTGATCGTCTGCGCCGATCGTGCGGGCGATGCGACACTGCATGACGCACTGGACACACTCGCCAAGGGAAAGCAGACCGAGGCGGACCTTGATGCGTTTCGTGAAGACGTCCTGGGGGCGCAGGCCGTCGAGGCCAAGCGCCGGGCCGCAACGTCCGTGTTCGCCGACAGCGAGGCGACGCGATCTCTGGACAAGTGGCTGGAGCGTCGTGATCGCGGCGACGCGGGTAATCGGGTACCGTAGCGTACCCATCACAGAATCAACGGCCTATCCATGAGCTGCCTTGCGACATGACGACTTTTTAAGGATGCTGGTCGACATGCCGAATGAACCAGGCCATCATCCGAAAGAGACTGACGTTGCGGCGTCGAACGCCAATCCTGCCGCAGATCAGTTGATCGAAGTCGCCGCCATTGCCGGCGGTCTCGCACACGAGGTCCGCAACGCGTTGTCGACACTTCGCGTCGGACTCCAGTTGCTCGACGAAGACTGGCGAGATCTGGACGACGCGGACGAGGCGTCTCCCTCAGACGTTCGCGAAGCGGCTCGTCGCGGACGGAAGCGCGTGGAAACGCTCCTCAAAGAGTCCGGACGGCTGGAGACGATCCTCAACGACTTTCTCGAATTCGTTCGCAAACGCGAACTGAATCTCTCGACGCTCGATCTCAACGAACTCGCCGCGGACGTGGCCGAGTTCTTTCAACCGCAGGCGCAACGGCTCAAGATTGCAATGTCGGTGGATCGTTGCGATTCCGCCCTCGTTTGCCGCCTGGATGCGAGCCTCGTGAAGCAGGCCCTTCTCAATGTCCTGATCAACGCGCAACAGGCGATGGACAACGGTGGCACACTTCGAATTGCGCTGTCGCTCGAGAGAGATTCGACGGCGAGACTCGACATCATCGATTCCGGGCCCGGCATAGAACCGGAAACGCTCGCCAGGATTTTCGAGGCCTATTACTCCACGAAGCGCGGTGGCTCGGGGCTCGGATTGGCGATGACTCGGCGAATCGTCCGCGCACATGGCGGCAGCGTTCGCGCGCATTCAGCACCCGGCGAGGGAACGCGATTTTCATTTCGCTTTCCCCTCGCGGGTGCTGATCTCTGAGGAAGAGGGAGAGAGAATCCGGTTATTGCAGTATGGGATCTCGCGAGATCGCCTCGCGCAATTTCGAGATTGCTGACAACTGAATCTGTCGTACACGTTCCTTGCTGATCGACAATCTGCGACCGATGTCTTCGAGCGTCAATCGCTTGCGACCCGACTCCTTGGGGAATCGCTTCGAAAGCACTGTCTTTTCGATGTCGGAGAGATCGGCGTCGTCGTGCCGGAGAATCCGCTGAAGACGTTCCACGTAAAGGGCACGCTCGTCGGATCGACGGGTTTCGGCATGATCGCTCTTCTCGAATTCCTCGTCGTAGGCGCCGGCGACTTTGTCGCGTCGCTTCGAGTCGGTCATCGCGGCACGGGCGAACGCGCGAATGATCGCATTGCAGGCGTAGGTGCTGAAACGATAGCCCTTCCACGGATTGAACGTGTCGGCCGCACGGAGCAGGGCCATCATGCCCTCGCTCGTCATTTCTTCGCGATCGAGCGTGCTGAAACGGGAACGGCCTATCAAATCGTAGACTAGCCCCTGATTCGCTTCGACAACGCGCGTACGAATCAAGTGATAACGCTGAGTCCAGGTGCTATAATCCCGCTCGCGCGACTTGGTCATTCGGCGATCGGCGGATTGATAAGTCTTGCTGAGACGATAGCCCGCATAATGCAACTGGCGGAAGAGGATGTTCTCTTCGGATACCGTCAGCCGCCCAGTTCCGTCGGCCGGTGAAGGCCAATCGGCAAAGAGCTCTTTCTCTGTGCCCGCCTGCTCCAACTCTGGGTTCGAAACATAAGGCGGCGGTAACATCCATTCCGCAAGCGCGGGTCGGCTGGATGGATCGGTCGTGATTCTTCGCACGAAACTACCTGCCTTTCCGGCGGCGTCCACATTCGCCGCCCACCTTTATACCTGACGAAACGTCAAAATGTTCCGTTCATTTCGCAAATTAATAGTCCTGGTATGGTCCTA
>JAJDEC010000104.1 GCA_029259995.1 Phycisphaerae bacterium | reverse complement strand
CCGCCGACCGCCCCGAAATACCGCAAGCTGGGAAAACGCGAATGGACCGAAATACAGGAGCGATTACACAATCATGCCGCCTGACTTGGTTAACGGCGTTGGGTGCCATGCCGACGCCCAACGTTGGCATGCCGCGCCTTGCACAACGCCATTCCGCAGGGTCGGCCGTGCCCACCACGTTGGTCAATCCGTGCCACTGCGTGCTTGCCACCCAGTGTCCGGTGTGCCATGCCGACGCCCAACGTCGGCATGTTCGTTCGCGCACCCCCATCGATTCGCCATCGAGCCAGCCGCTTGCCATCCCAACGCCCAACGTGGGCATACCGGGTTCCTCTGGATGCTTGCCAAAAGCCGTCCGATAATTCGACCTCACAAGAACGTCGAAATTCGCACTGAAAGTGCGACCTACGGGAGCCCAGGACAAACGAAGACCGCAACGCGGTCGAAGTGCAGTCCTGGGTCGGTGGTTGATACAATTGTTTAGCCCTGAAAGGGCGTTCTAATCCTCGGACAGCCTCTGCTTGCCACTCAGTGCCGCCGGGTGCCATGCCGACGCGCACAAGATTGTTCGGCTTGCCGATTCGCCTAAACCAACTCCGCCCCTCGAATCAACACAACGATCAGCAGAATGGCGATCGGCGCAACCAGACAGTCCATCAGCCGGTCCGCGACCGATCGCCCCGCGCCGATCGACTCGCGAAACGCCGCATCCACGAGGACATTCCGCGCCGGCTTGTCCCGGCGATACAACACGGCGACTTCCTCGCCCGATGTCCCATCGCCGTGCTTTCGACCTCGCTGCGTCTTGCCACTGATCGTGATGCGCCTCGCCCGATAGGTCTTGCCGTCCAGCTCGAATTCACAATCCGTCAGCGAGAGTGCCGCCGGCGGCGCACCATCCGACTTTGCGGATTCACGGGGCTTCAACGACGCTCGCGCCACTTCCCCATGCCGAAGCAGCCACAGGATGCCATAATTATGGCGATACATTCCGAACAGCCCGAGCGCCAGCAGCAACAGAACCCCAAGTGGAATCGCGCTGTGCCACCACGTGAAACTCGATGACCGCGCCCCCTCGATCGTGCCATCCCCGGGCGACGCCGAATCGTACGTCACAAGGACTTCCTCGCCCTCGTCATACTGTTCGCCCCGCATGTAACTCCTGCCGCTGAACGATTGCCCATCGACGTCATACGCGAACGAGAACTCGTACACCGTGATCGACAGTTCCCGCTGATCCATCTCGCGAATGCCCGTCACGCGGCCGACAACCGTCGCCTCGTCCTGACGCCAGTGGAACAGCCGCGCATATGACGCAGGTCCGTCGAGAATGACGAAGACGAACGAGAAGCCGACAAAAAACAGCCAAGGTAACTGCGATGCACTGTGACCGGCCAGCATGGAGGCCCGCGTGAGCAGAGAAATCCGCCTCGGCGGTCGCCGGTTCAGGACGTCAATCACCGGCGGCGCTTCGTCGTACTTCGTCCGGTCCCTGAACCGATCGTCGATGAATGTCAGGACGAGCGCCAGGCCGAATCCCAACCCGATGCACGTGAACGGAAACGCCAACAGCCACATCCGACGAGGCGAATCCGCGCCGTGTTCCCGATCAAAGATCGATCGCGACGGATCCGCCGGATCGACGTAGCAGATCGCCGACGCGCCGACGGGATACGCATCGTGAATGCGTTCCTCGAATTCGCCGTCGTCGCCCATCCGACCGATGATCGCATCCAGCCGATCGCCTGTGTACGACCGGCCGTCGATGGCGTATCGATACGTGAACTGAAGCGACCGTTCGTCCTCGTCGTTGCGGACAAATTCGCAAGCCTCAATTACGCATGGCGTCGCAGTCCACGACTTGACGGCCGCCAGATCGCGCAGCGAGTAGTGGCGTACCGTCAACATCCCCACGCCCACGGCCAGACACGCCAGCGCGATCATGCCCAGGCCGATCAGCGTGCCGACGGGATTGCCTGAGCTTCTGGATGCCGGTTCGCCGGATGGATTGGACCTTTTGCGCATTGTCGAACCGACCCTCTCGCGCCCGGCGCCGCGGAATCTCCCGACGCCTGAACAACGTGATTCCCGTGCCAAATCTGGGTGCCATGCCGACGCCCAACGTCGGCATGACGCGTCCAGCACAACGCTACCCCGTAGGGTGGCCGTGCCCACCACGTTGGGCAATCCGTGCCACTGGGTGCTTGCCACCCAGTGCCAACGAGGCGCGCAGAGCAATCATAACCAACAGGGACAACGTCGAAGGACCGGGGCGACGCTGACCGATCGTTCGACAAGAGTTTTGCACAATTTGCGCCGTTTTGCGCCCCCCAGGAATCGGCCGCAAACCGCGGAACGCGAGGCGTCAAAAGGACTTAACGCGTGCAAACGCGAACGCAACACGCAACCCGATCCCTTGCCGCACCCGGCGGCCGCAATCATCCGCACTTTGTCGCGCAGAAAAATTTCATCTCAATTCAGCCACCGCAAACCATTTCATCGCATTGCACCCGGAACCCTTTGCATTTGGAGGTGCAGGCAATGAAATCGAGAAACGGAAAATCAGCGGCATTCGGTCGCGCGACAACCCTCTGTCTCGCCGCCGTCCTCATCACGGCCATGGCGGGCGATTGCCCCATGGACAGCGGCGTCCCCGGCGACAACACCAACGGAAATGACAACACAGGAGGACAGAATTCTTCCGATGCGATCATCAAGACCCTGATCACGCTCGGATCCAGCGGGAAGATCGCCATCGGCGACGATCTCATCGTCTACGGCGTCGGAACCGACGAAGCCGCCGTCTCTTCAAACCAGGATGCCGGCATCCACTACCTTCGGCCGTCAGTGATCACGAACCAGACGGCTGCGGGCACGACGATTCCCAACAGCGCGAGCCTCTTCGGTACGCGTGATTTCGCCGTGGCCGCGAAGAAAGTCGCCCTCGTTCGCAGCACGGGACAGGTCTCGATCTTCGACACTGTCAGTGAATCGCTGTCCGACATCCCGAGCACCCAGATCAATGTGACGCCGATGAGCAGCACGAACCTGCCGGGGCAAATGCGATCCGACGGCCCGTACATCGCCACGATCAATAACGAAAACGTCGTGACAGACGGCAACGTCATCAAGGTCATCGATACGACCGGGGCAACGGCAAACGTCATCAGCTTTCCCAATCCGCCCGACGCCCTGAGCAATCCCGAAGTCAACTTTGACCAGGTCGATGTCGATGCGACAACAATGCGCGTCGCCGCTGTCAGCGATCACGAGATCATCTATGTCTTTGACATCAACAATCCGAACGCTGCGCCGCTCGAGATCGATCTCGGGATCGGAACGGATCGCGGCAACTTCAACGACGGATCGCAGATTCAGTTCGACAACGGCCACATTCTGTATCACCAGGTGCCGGACATCAGCGACAAACTGCCCGGTCAGGGCGACGACAACGCCGCCGTCGTGAATGTGGATACCGACACGATCACGACGTTCACGGAGAATCCGACAACATCCAACACGCCGCTGGCGATGAAGGGCGACAGCTTTCTCTACTTCGTGTGGCGAGAGAATGCCGACGCCGGGGACGAGAACAACAGCTATCGCAGCGCCATCGGCACACTGAGCGACGCGCCGGCATCCACGCTTGCCAGCCAGTCCGATCGATACGACTTCCGTTCGACGCAAGTGAGCACCGCCTCGGCGGGCAACGAAACCACGTTTTCGCAGTCGCAATGCCTCGATCAGAAGCTGATCGGATACGGCGCGACCGGCTGCGTGACGCCCGACGGCTCGCACTGGTTTGTCGCCGGCTGGGGACCGATCGATCGCAACTTTGACTACGTGCAGATGAGCACGGGGGCGGCGTTCACGGATTTCGAGGACCCCGAAGGCGATACAGTCACCGGCGCCCTGATGGGCAGCGACATCGTCTGCTCCGATGACGCCGCGGCGTTTCGGGCACTGCGAGAAACGCCCAGCGCGGGTTGCATTACGGACGCCGAATGGGTCCTCGGCTGCATCGTGCTCGATCGGTTGTAGCAGCGCCGGCAAGGAAGTCATGTGGTTGGCGTCGAGCACATGACGCAACCATTCGCAGTGGCGCGGTCAAGACTGCGAAAAAAGCGCGGCGTCGGATTCGCCCGACGCCGCGCCTGCTTTTTGAAAATGAACTGCTGATGCCGATCGGGCGCTATGAAAAATCGTCCTCTTCCATCACGGCCGCGATGTCCTCGACTTCCGTCGTGGCCAGCACTTCGAGGATGTGGTCGACGTCGTGCCGGAAGAACCAGAGGAACGGCACATTCGGAATCCGCATGACGATGTTCTTCTGCGAATCCAGCACGATGACGTCGCCGGCGCCGAGGCCGAGGAAGACTTCGGCGATGTCGCGCCAGTCGCGCTTGATGCGCTTGGCGGCGCGGGGCAGCGAATCGCTGGTGCGAAAAGCCCGCTTGTGCGTGATTTCACGCGTCGTGATCTCGTATCGCCCGTCAAACCAGGCGACGACAACGACGCCGACAAGAATGATAAAGATGACGATACTGAAGACGTTCGCCGTCCCCGGCTCAAATTTGACGTCCTGATTTGCGAAAAATTCGTAAATGTCCGAAAGCACCGGCCAATTCTTCTGGGATTCAAGGATGAATCCGAACATCCAGCAGATCAGAATCAGCCCGGCCACGACGAGTGCACGATTGCGATCCAGATCGGTCGCGACCGTGATCAGGACCAATAGTACGACCGTGATCCACGCCCAACCCAGAACTTCCGTCTTGACGAAACTATCCACAGCCATGCCGAACCAGCCAATGACCATGATCGGCCACAGGTACATCAGCGGGCTGAAACTCGTGAAAAACACTTTCGGATTGCCGCGCTCATGGCTGACGCGGAAAACCAGCGGTCGAAACATGATCTTCAACGGCCAGATCAGTACGTGGAAGATGCTGCCGACAACGCGCACCCAGCCGGATTCTGATTCATGCGTCGTTGTGATCGTCGGTTTCGAATCCGCCGATGCGGGTTCGCTGGCCGCCGGCTTCGGCGCGGGCGTTGATTCAGGTTTCGGTTCGCTCGGCGTATTCGGCCCGTCGGACATAGTCAGTCGCTCCTCTCGAAGAGTGTCTGTCAGGATTATAACGAGAATCGCCGACGGCAATCACTTGCCGAACATCTCGCGGACTGCCTTCACGACATCTGCTTCGCACGGCAGCACCAGATTTGCCGCCGGCCCGAGCGGTATGTACGTATCCACGCCGACGACTCGGCGAATCTTCGGTACCTGCACACAATGCTCGACGATCGCCGTAATGATGCCTTCTCCGATGCCGCCTGTCTTTCGACCTTCGTCGAGCACGATCAGGTGCGTCGTATCCGAGGCGTGCTTCGCGATCACGGCTTCATTCAGCGGATTCAGCCAGCGAAGATCGACGACGCGAACGTCAATGTCGTCCTCTTCCTTCAACTGCTTCGCCGCCCGCAGCGCGAACAGCACGCCGTTGCCGAACGTGATCACGACGGCGTCCCGCGCTTCCGGATAATAGACGCGCGGTTCGCCGATCGTCGCCGCCAGATCTGGCTCCGGATAGGTGAACTGCCACTGCTCGTCGCCTTCGGCGTACAGATCCTTAGCCATGTACAGCGCGATCGGCTCGAGAAATGCGACGACGCGACCATCAATATGGGCCAGCGCCGCGCAGGTTCGAAGCATCTCGGCTGCATCATCGCCGCGCGACGGACACGCAATGACGAGCCCCGGAATATCCCGAAGCGCCGTGATGCTGTTGTCGTTGTGAAAGTGACCGCCGAAGCCTTTCTGATAGCCGAGCGATGCGATACGAACGACCATCGGATTGCGATATTGTGCCTTAGAAAAAAACTGCATACTGCATGCTTCGCTGCGCAACTGATCGCAGGCGTTGTGGAAGTAGGCGAGATATTGAATCTCGGGAAATGGCAGGGCGTTCATGTAGCCGAATCCCTGGGCGAGGCCGAGGATGGTCTGTTCGTCGAGGAGCGTATTGAATACGCGCGATGCGCGGAAGCGCCGGAGCAATCCCGCCGTCACGTAATAGACGCCGCCTTTCTGCGCGACGTCTTCGCCGAAGACAAACATGTCATCGTACTTCGCCATCAGATCGAACAGCGCACTGTTGAGATTCACGGCGAGATGGCGCGGTCCGAGATTCTCGGGCAGTTTTTCCTCGCCGCCGAATGCCGTGATGCGAGCGTCGCGCGAAATTGTGCGAGTCGCCTCCGCCTTGACTTTCAAAGGCGAATAAGGCGCCAGCGGCTTGACGACTTCTTCCGTCGTCGTCAGTCGCGGTCGCGTTGTCGCCCGTTCGGCCGCCGCCATCGTGCGCCGGCGCAGGGCTTCGTACTTGTCTCGAATCTCGTCAGGCGTTAACAGGCCGTAGCGAATCGTGCGCCGCGCCGATTGCAGCAGGGGATCGTGCGATTCCGTCTCGGCGATCTGCTCGAGGGAGTGATAGGCCGGCTCGAAGTCCGTCCCGGCGTGGCCGAGCATGCGAATGACCTTGAGATGCAGAAACGTCGGTCGCCGATGCGCGCGACAATAGTCTACGGCCGTGCGGATCGTATCGTGGGCCTCGACGAGATCGAGCCCCGTCGTTCGATAGTACTTGATCGCGCGGGCCGCCTGGAAATTCTCCTCGACCCAGTTCGGCGGCGTGCGAACCGAAATTCCCAGGCCGTTGTCTTCGCAAACGAAGAGAACCGGTACGGGCACTTGTTGGTACGCGGCCCAGCGCGCCGCGTTGAATGCGCCCTGCGCCGTCGAGTGATTCGTCGATGCGTCGCCGAACGTGCAGATCATGATGCTGTCGGGCGGCACGGGCGGCGTCACGTGGGTGAGTTTCTCGCGACGCAGGGCGATCGCGGCACCGACGGCTTTTGGAATGTGGCTCGCGATCGTGCTCGTCTGCGGTATCACCCACAGCGGCTTGCTGCCCCAGACTTTGTGGCGGCCGCCGGAGATGGGATCGTCGCTGCTGGCGGCCTGCGAGAGAATCGTGTCGTAGATGACGTCGATCTCCGGCATGGCCCGGGCGCGCTCGGCGAAGAATGCGGCGCTGCGATAGTGAAGAAACGCCGGGTCCGTGTGGCGCGTCAGCCGGGCGACGAGGGCGTTGCCTTCGTGACCGGCGCTGCCGATGGTATAGAACGATGCGTTCCGGGCGCGCAGGTGTCGGGCGATCAGGTCAAGGTGCCGGGCGATCATCTGGGATTCGAACACTTCGACGAGCGTCTGTCCCGTCATATGCGTGTCCGCATGGAGCGGCTCGTCGGGATCGCGGCGCGGCGGCGCGGGTTCGTCCCAGCCGTCGAGCAGGGCGAGAAAATTCTTGTCAATGACTTCTGCACGATTGAAGGTAGCCATGGCGGGACAGATTAATGGAGGCGACGCGACGCTCCAAGCGGTCGAATTGGAGTTGCCCTATAATCCGCCCGCATGTCATCATCGAACATGTATTCGGGCCTGCCCGGCAGCGTCAGGATCTTCCGGCTCTTCGGCATCGACGTCCATCTTCATTGGGCCTGGGCCCTTGTGGCGTATTATTTCTACCTGCAGGGCAAGGACAGCTACGATAATCCGATCTGGTCGATGGCCGAAGTGCTGGCGCTGTTTGGCATCGTTCTCATGCATGAGTACGGACATGCACTGGCCTGTCGGAGCGTTGGCGGGAAGGCCCTGAATATCATGCTCTGGCCGCTTGGCGGCGTTGCTTACGTTCAGCCGCCGTTTCGGCCGGGCGCGATGCTGTGGAGTATCGTCGCCGGTCCCCTGGTCAACGTGGTGCTGCTGCCGATTTGCTATGGCGCGTATTACTTCTACCCGAGAATCATCGAAGATTTCGATGTCGACATACTCCTGTTCCTGTTCATGCTCTACAGGATCAATCTTGCACTGCTGATCTTCAACATGCTGCCGATCTACCCGCTGGACGGCGGGAAGATTGTGTGGTCGGTCCTCTGGTTCTTCATCGGACCCTCGAGAAGCCTGACGTTCGCGTCGTATCTTGGTTTGGTGGGCGTCGCGGCAGGGATCGGCTACGCACTGGTTGAACAGAGCCTCTGGCTCATTCTGATTGCCGTCTTCGCCGCCTCGCAGTGCAAACGCGGACTGCAAGAGGCGAAGCTGCTCAAGTACCAGGAACCCGTCCGGAGGGCCCGCGTCGTGGACATGATTTCCTGTCCCGAATGTCGAAAAGCGCCGCCGATCGGACCGAACTGGCAGTGTGAGTGCGGCGGATTCTTTGACATGCTCGGCGACAACGGTCGCTGCCCGCACTGCGAACGCGTGTATTCCAGCGTCGTCTGCCCCTATTGCATGAATCAGGCGTCGCTCCTGGATTGGCGGAACCCGCCCGAATAAACAGCGTGCAATCGCCCGTGCGCGGGAAGGAATACGATACGGATGTCGATCCTGAAGCGTTACATGAACTGGCTCCACACGCGATGGCCTGCGGGGCACGTGGAGAAACTCCCCGAAGTCAACGACGACGGTACGACAAAGGTGCCGGGATTGCGCGTCGTCGGCGATCTGACGGGGATTCCGCTCCTGAAATTCGCCGTCGACAGCGGGGCCAGGGCCGTGCGCGCAATGGCAGACGAGTCCGATTTCAAGCCCGGGGCCGGCGGCCACGAAGCCGTGGACATCGCAATCATCGGCGGCGGCGTCTCCGGAAACGCCGCTGCAATCGATCCAAAACGACTCGGCCTGAGCTTCCAGGTCTTCGAGGCCGCGGACAGCTTTGCGACGATCAAGGACTTTCCCAAGCAAAAACCCATTTACACATATCCGACCGACATGACGCCTGCCGGTGAGCTGACACTCAGCGCGGATGTCAAGGAAGATCTCGTCGCCGAACTCGAACAGCAGCGCAAGAGCGCCGGCATCGAACCGATCCGACAGCGCATCGAGGGCGTCGATCGGCGCGGCGGCGCGTTCTTCCTGAAACACGATGGCGGCACGCAGAAAGCCCAGCGCGTGATCGTCGCAATCGGCCGCAGCGGCAACTTTCGCAAGCT
>JAJDEC010000103.1 GCA_029259995.1 Phycisphaerae bacterium | reverse complement strand
TGTTCACGTTGACGGACGCACGGCGACAAATGTCGATATCGAGCCGGGCGCCTACTTCCCTTTTGTCGGGAAGCCTTATACGTCGATCGCCGGTCGGGACGTCAACATCGGCAATGTGTTTCTTCCATTGGTGGCGCCGGACACACTCCAGCTCGTCAGTGAAGCAGAGTCGACGACAATCGCCTTTCCGCAGTCGGTGCTCGATGAGAGCCCACAATTGGAGGGGGTGGCGATCACTGTGCCTGCCGGTTCTTTGTTTGCTGACGACGGCACGCTGGGCGGCATGGTCGGCATCGCGCCCGTGGCGCCGGATCGGCTGCCTGGATCGTTGCCGCCGGGGCTTGAACTCCCGCTCGTGATTACGGTTCAAACAAACGGTCCGACGAATTTCAACGATCCTGCACCCGTGAAGTTTCCGAATCTTCCCGATCCTGTGACAGGAGAAACATTACCGCCCGGCGCGAAGAGCGCTCTGTGGAGCTTCGACCACGATCTCGGTCGCTGGGTGATCAACGGCTCGATGACCGTGAGCGAGGACGGGTTGTTCGTCGAGACGGATCCGGGGGTGGGGATTCGTGCGCCAGGGTGGCATGGGAGCCGACCTTCGTCTCCGGTTGAGTCCGACGGACCTGAGCCTTGTCAAATTCCGGGCAGGCCACCCGGTATGTGTCAATGTGGATCGACTGACTTCATCACTGGAAACAACTGTCAACGACAATGCACGGGGAGAATCGGAGATGCGATGTCGAATCTCATGTCTCCGGCCGGCGGTATCATTGGCGGCCTGATCCGGGTCTGGAACACGTATTGGAGTGGCAAGACTCTCGAATCAACACTAGGTCTTAGAGAGTGTATGGAGAATTGTTGCGGTCCTTGCTCCTCTGGCTGTGGCGGCTACCTTCCGGATCCAGGGAGGCAAGCCGTGGATGAAGTGGAAGCGTTGGTGTCGGACTTTTATTTGCGAGGTGCTTTTGCAAGTGAACTTGCATTGGAAATGGAACAGGTTGCTCCACAGATCGTCGGTATCGAGTCATTTGAAGAATTCATGAATTCAGTAGATGAAGCGGTTCTCGGTGATCTTGAAATCATCGCTCAGGAATGGACCGATACAGTTGGGGAATCTCCTCGAGATTACTTCCTTGGCGCCCTATCGCAGATTCACCTCTTATCGAGCGATCTTGCCTATGCTGATGTCGCGCCGGGTTCTCCAACCGAGTCGCAGATAATCTTCTATTGTTTCCAGACACAGGCGGATTCACTCGTAATACGGGGGCGTTCTGCCGTCTCGGGGAGAATTCGCGTAATCCTTCAGGCGAACCAGATATACGAGTTTTGTACCTACGATCCCGTTCTGAACGAGTTGAGCGGGGCGTTCTTTCAAACTCCCAGCGCGGGGGTCCCGTTCTCTGTTGGCCCGCCGTTCGGCTTCGTACTAGACAATGAAGTCGATTCAGATGGAGATGGCCTTGCTGACTTGGCGGAACGCGTCGTCGGGACCATGCCTGACATCCCAGACACCGACCTCGACGGCATCCCCGACGGCGCCGAAGTCCAGCAGGGGACCGATCCGCTCGACGGCCTTATCGTACAAACCGGCATTGTTTCGTCCGCCGGCACCGCCGGCGCTGCTGTTGATGTTTGCGCGATCGACAATCTCGTCACAGTGGCGCATGGCAACCAAGGTGTATCCGTTTTCAATGCATTCAATGGAATGGCCCCGACGATTGTCGCGCGGATCGACACACCGGGCGTTGCGACGGCCGTGACTTGTGCGCGTGATCGGATCGCCGTTGCAGATGGTCCGTCAGGGCTTGCGATTATCGACGTCGAGGATCCGCCCGCCGCAGCCATCGTGCATCAGATCCCGCAGCTTGTGCTCGGCGGGGCCGCCAATGCCGTGGCCGCGGCAGGAGACATCGTCTACGCCGGAACGACTGCTGGCATGGTCGCCTCAATCGACTTGCGAACCGGCGCCGTCCTTCAGCGGTTGCCGCTGCCATCATCCATCCAGGATCTCTCGTTGGAGGCCGACACGCTTTATGCGCTGACTGTCGGCAGGCTTTATGCGATCAATGTTCGCAACGGTGCACTGAATCGAATGGGGGACGCCGCATCCCCCGGGTCCATCGCTGGCGGAAGAAGGCTTCGGTTGTTTGTCGGCGGCGGCGTCGCCTATGCATCCCATGGCCGTGGCTACAACACTTTTGACTTGGCCGATGCGTCGCAACCCGTGCTTGTGTCGAACGGCCAAACGGGCCAGTTCGGTTGGAAGCAGATCTTGTCCAACGGCTCTGGCCTGGGCATCGCGACCGTAAGCCCGAACAGTACGCCTGACGGGCCGCATCACGTCGATCTTTATGATCTGTCGTTTCCACTCGATCCGGGCATCTCCATCGAGTCGCGCTTCATGACGACGTTCGAAACGCCGGGCGTGGCCGCGGCTGTTTCCCTTTTCAATGGACTCGCCTACGTTGCCGACTCGCAGGGCGGTCTCCAGGTCATCAACTATCTCGCGTACGACGCCAACGGCCAGCCGCCGACGATCGATTTAAACGCGAGCTTCATGATCGATCCGGCATTGGCCGAGGAGGGGCAATTTGCCCGCCTGACGGCCATGGTCGAAGACGACGTTCAGGTACGAAACGTCGAATTCTATATCGACGGCGAACGTCGAGTGACGGATGGCGCGTTTCCGTTCGAGTTGCGTTTCATCGTTCCGTCGCTGATTGATCAATCGACATTCACGATGCGCGCCCGGGCAGTGGACACTGGCGGTAATGTGAGTTGGACCGACGAAATCGATGTTACGATTCTACCAGATGCAACACCGCCTGAGATCGTCGGCGTGATTCCCCGCGCCGATGCGTTTGTCGGCGGCGCGACGGCCGTGGCCGTCTACCTCGATGAACCGATGGATATCGATACGATCAACGCGTCGCTTTCGCTGACATTCGCGGGGCCTGACGGAGCGATCGACACGGATGATGATGTCGATGTGACCATCGGCGAGCTTGTCTTGCGAGAGGATGACCAGGCGCTGTTTCTGGAGTTTTCGGCGGCGCTGTCGCCTGGTGTGTACCGTGCGATGGTATCCCCTTCGCTGACGGACCTGGCAGGAAACCAGTTGGGCGAGGCGTATTCGTGGACGTTTACGGTTTTTGATGTCGCCGAAGACGACGACAATGACTGTATCCCAAACGGACTGGAAATCAGCCTCGGGCTGGATCCGATGAATCCGGATTCGGATGGCGACGACATTCCGGATGGTGAAGAGGATCTGGATGGCGATAGCCTGACCAATTGCGCCGAAGTCCTGGCCGGAACAGATCTCCTCCTGCAGGACTCGGATGGCGACGGGATCTCCGACGGCGCCGAGCTTGAAATCGGAACGGATCCTGCAAACGCCGACACAGACGGCGACGGGTATATTGATTCGGAGGAGCTGGAGTTCACGTCCGATCCGCTGAATCCGCTCATAAACCCGATTACAAACGGCAGCCTGGGCGATGCGCTGTCCGATGTCCTGGCGATCTTGAACATGGCGGACCCGCGACTCCGTGTCGGCGACACGTCAACGCTCCAGATCGCCATTGTCAACGACATCGATCCTCAACGGTTCTACGGGGAGTCGATCGGTCTGGCGGCCGCGATCGGCAATACGATCGATCCTCAGCAATTTGTCGGTGATGCGTTGGGGGGAACGGCTGCAATTTCGAATCAGATCGATCCGTCGCTCGCTTCCGGGGACTTCGTTGGACCGCCGGCGTCGCTTCAGAACTTCGCGTTGCCCGAGCCGAACTTGCCGTTCCTGGAAGCAGATAGCGCGCCAGTCGCTGTTGAGAATTCGAGCATGGAGCCGTGATGATTGACGTGGAATTGCGTCCGAATCGCATGGCATTTTCGTTTGGAGAGCTTTTATGAGTATTCGTAAGAACATCGTCCCCGGTGTGCTGGTTTTTGGAATCGTTTGTTCAACGGCGATCGCGCAACCGACGTTTGACAGTCGCTCGGACGGTTCGGACGGCGCTCTGGATTTCACGGGCCAATCGGGCGTGATAGATTTCGACCCGTTTACATTTGCCCCGCCGCTCGATCCGGATGGCGATCAGGTGTTCCATTTCACGACGATTACGATTCCCGCGGATGTGACGATTCGTATGCGTGCGGACACGCTGCCCAACGGGCCGGTCTATTGGCTGGCGACAGAGGATGTGGTGATTGAGGGGACGCTGGATCTGCAGGGCGAGCCGGGATCACCGCAGGGGCCACGCGGGGCCGCTTTGCCTGGGCCGGGTGGATTTCCGGGAGGCGTCGGGCGGGGCACAGACTCTGATGCAACGCGCGGCGGTGGTCCGGGCGGCGGTCCTGCCAGCACAAACTCAGGTATCTCGCCTGCGAATCACGCGACGGGCAATTCAGCGTACGGAAACGTCTTTCTGGCGCCGTTCATTGGCGGTTCAGGCGGCGGTGGCTACAGCGCTGGAAGCTCGATTGTCGGGGGCGGTGCAGGGGGGGGAGCGATTCTCATTGCAAGTAGCTCGACGATTCGAATTGCAGGTGCGGTCAATGTGCGAGCAGGAGATGCCGGCAACTTTAGTGGTCAAGTTTCTGGTCGAGGAAGTGGTGGTGCGATTCGCTTGCTCGCGCCGGCCATTCAAGGGGGCGGCAACTTGTTTGCAAGTTCAGGCACGGCATCCGGCCGAATTCGAATGGAGAGCTTTTCGAATACGCATAGCGGTAGTATCGAGGGGAGTTTTCGCGTCGTGCGCCTTGTCGAAAACGTCCGCTTTCTCCCCGCGGACCGACCGCCCCTCGTACGTGTGACAACGATCGGCGGCGTTGCCGTTCCCAACAATCCCACGGGAAACATCTTCTCGCCGGACGTCACAATAGAGTCAGCCCTTCCAGTTGTTGTCGAAGTCGCCGCCGAGAAGATACCGCTCGGCACGGAGCTCACGTTGCAAATCTGGTCGGATACGGATGGGCTTCAGACGGTCGTAACAACGCCGCTGGCGGGAACTCTCGAAGCGTCAACCGCGACGGCGATGGTGACTTTTGCGCCGGAAGCGAGTCGCATCTTTGTTCGCGCACAGTGGACTCCGTGATGTGATGCTGATGCGAGCGATTTCATATCAAGCGAGGTAATGAGGGGGGCGAATGGCGATGCAAGTGGAATCACGGATAGTGCGTTCGAACGCGTTTGGAAAGAAGGCGGGGGCACTGCATCGTGCGCTCATCACAGCGCTGCTCACGCTCGGATTGGCCCGCGCCGCGCAGGCAGAAGTTGTGTCGGTGGATAGCGTCGCCTTGACAATCTCGCAGGGCGAACTCATCTCGCTAATATTTCGGCTTGACGAAAACACGACTCCGTTGCTTGGCTATTCGCTCGATATCGACATCAATCCCGAAGTGGACGCCATCGGCGCCATCGAGTCGGATGTGATGGCGACAAACTTCTTCGATTCGGAAAACTTGATCTCTGCAGCAGGGTTGGCCCGCGATCCACTCTTCAGCCAGATCGTGGACACGGGTGACGGCGGCGTCTTTGTTACGACCAACACTGAAGACTTGTCGACAGTGATCGCGACCACGGGCGTGAACGATGCCCTCGCGGAGGTGGTCTTTCGAGCGCCGGATAATGCGCTCGGGAGATTCAGAATTGACCTTGGGCCTGCTAGCTTTCTTAGCGACGAGAATGTCAATTCTGTGGCATTCGATTACGCCCCCGTGATTCTCAATGTGATTCCGGAGCCACAGTCGTCGATTTTCTATGGCCTTGTGCTTGCAGTAATCACAGCCCGACGACGGCGATAATTCTCTATGCGCGAGGCTCCTGTAGGTCGCGCGATTTCGCAACGACCCTTGAACTGGCCCGGATATTTCGCCAAGGCGTGCATGATGTTCTGAGTTGAGCGGATAGGCGTTTCGATGCGTTGAGGGTGAGGTTTGCGTGCAGCGGCGGTCTGCCCGCCGATACCCCCCAAATCTCACCCTCAATTCATGGACGACTCAAACCGGCGAACGACGACTAAAGCACTTCAAGATCGACTGCGCTGTGGAACCGGCTAATAGCCGGTTCATCATCGGCCTTTCAGGCGAAACGACACGGATTCACCCGTCGCGCGCATTCGGGAATCGGACTATCAATCGCGATCTGATGAAATATGCGAGCCAAATGTCCAGGTGGAAATCCTCCGTCGCAAGCTCGACAGTAACCGATTCATCCCAAGTTTCGGTGACCGCGCACGGCGGTTGACCATCGGCAGCGAGATCGACGATGTCACCGGCGGCGTGATCGGCATCGTGACACAGCAGACCTAATCTCGATGGGTGGTTGATCAAAGGGAAGTGCGGAAACCTCGTCATGCCGGGCGATCCAAAGTTGCATGCATTGTGCGGGCGCTCATCAGGCGATTGGCGAAGGAGAATGCCGGCATCCGTCGATTGCGGACGCCCGTTCGGACACCGGACGCCAACGCCTGTTCCGATGTGTGGATCGGCGCCATCAAGCGCGAGTGTCCGAATCCCTTCGTTGTTTTTCAGACTGGGACAACTCGATCACATCAACGACGAGTTCGTGCGATTCCACAACACTGATCGCAAGCACAAAGGTCCTGGAAATCAAGCCGTGGAGGAACATGCAATTGGTGCGCCCCGGCAGTCCTATTCTTGCAGAGGCGGATGTTGGTCGGATCCGCTGTCAGAAACGGCTCGGCGGCCTGGTGCGACGTTTCTTTCGCGCAGCCTGATTCGACCGTGTCCTTCATGCTTCGTGGCTACCAGGGCAGAAGAAATCCGGTAGGCTACCGGCCTGCGTTAACCGTGCGACGCGAGTTCAGTTTCGGCTCACTCGGCCGTAATCTGGTGTGAACAATCATTGAAAAAAATATCTCAAGACCCGGGCAGGGAAACGCCGACAATTGAACCCTTGCTCGTGAACCCGCGCGGGTGCCGGCGGACTCGGCGACGGCTGAATATAGACTGCCTTAGGGAACCCGCGCCGGGATTTCGGAAGGCTCAAAGTTGGTCTCCCAAGCCGCAGTTCCAGCCTGATGAACGCGTCACTCTTTCTCGGCGCCGTCGCCGAGGCGCCATTCTGGCTACGGATTCAACAGCGTGATCATTAACAGGGCGATATCGCGACCATCGTTGAATCCATCCTGATTCATGTCGGCGTTTTCGATATTGCAAGTCGGTTGCGCGGCCGCGTAGGCGTTCGCGTCAACCAATGCCAGGCTGAAGAGCGGCAGGTCCGTCACGTTGATCGCGCCGTCACAGTTCATATCGCCGAGCGTTACGACGATTTCACCAAATTCGGCGACATAGATCGCTCGTTGATTCATCGCGCCGAGATTGGTAAACGCCAGGCGATTGCCATTCATTGCCCGGCGGCTGAACAGCGGGAACAACGGCTCGCCGCCGACGTTTTCACCTGATAGGGCGATTCTGAAAATCCGACCTTGGTAGTATCCGAACCAGCCGGCGATGGAGAAATCGGAATTGGCGCCGTAAAAGACAATATTTCCACGGTCGAGTTGGACGGCACCGGGGCCGAAGAAGCCGCCGACGCGATCAAAGGTCTCCGTCGTTCCGGGAATCGTCGTGCTGGTATCGACGATGGTATGAACGCCAAGGCAGTCGCGCAGATAAACGCCGGGTACATCACTGGCTCGAGCGGCGAACGCGACCAGTCCGCGATCGGTCACCGGCGGCCCCAACAATTCGAACGTGCGACCGTCGGAGTCCGCCGTGGTTCGATCTGCAATGCGCCGAAGTCCGGCGGCATGATAGTACACGCCCTGATTGTCATTTGATCCATTCCCAAGAAACGCAATCATGCCGTCGCGATTGCTCGGGCCGTATTGATTTCCGAGGCAATTGATGAACGACGTAAACGTCCCGGCCGCACCGGGCAACGGTGTGTTCCTGTCGGCAATCGCCTCCAGGGCTCCGTTTCGCCATCGATACACGCCCTCAAATCCGCACACTTGAACCGCGTAGAAAACAATGTTGCCGTTGTCGAGTTCGCCCGCCGACCAATTGCCGAGCGTGCCGGGGCTGCCCGGCAGGACGGTGCTGACGATTCGACCAATGAGCTGATTCAGGCCGTTCAATCGGGCATAGTGACCGGCGTAGACGGGCACGAATCCGGTGTAGGCCACGTCGGTGCCGTCCACCGACGGCTGGCCCGTGAACGAATCGAACCGCGTTCCGAACGAGCTGGGCAAGGGTTGCGTCGTGTCCAGAATTCGTTCAAGGTTGCCGGCGTCGTATCGATAGGCACCCTGTAAACCGGTTCGACCGCCGTTGAACGCCATTTCGTCGTTGCGCCCGATCGTCGGCGTTCCAAAGAACTCGAATGTTCCGGTCGAGTCCGGAATCGGCGTGGTTTCGTCTACCAGACGATGGAATGCCGCCACAGCGTAGTTGTTCAAGGGCTCGACGACCGAGGCACTTACATTGGCATTGTTGTTTGACAGATCTGATTCAGGGTCGGCAGTGCTGACAGTCGCGGCGTTGTTCATCAACGTGCCGAGCATTAACGACGGATCAATCCGAACGAAAATCGCGACTGGTACCGTTTCGCCGGCGGGGATCGTGCCGACGTTGCAGGTCAGCGGCGTGGCCATCGTCGGACTTCCTCGACCGTCCAGGGTTGTGACGCCAGCGGGCAGCACTGCATCAACGATGACGCCGGTTGCATCGGATGGTCCGCTGTTGGTGACGTAGCTCGTGTAAACGATGTGCCCGCCCTGCGGCGCAAGCGCTGGTTCGGCTTCGTTGTTGATTGACAGGTCGACGACGACATCGACGGACGTCGATTCGGCGGCGGAATCATTGATGCCGTTAGGATCGAGTTCATTGCCGACCACATCGACGGCGGCGCTTAGTTGCCCCCGGGCATCGCCGGCGACGTTGCCGCTAATAGTTAGTGTCGCGCTGGCGGATGGCGACAGCGTAAACACGTTCCAGGTCAGCGTCCCGCCGTTTTCGACACATGTGCCCAACGACGGCGAACAACTGGAATAGTTGTATTCCGGCGGAAGCGTAACGCTGACAATCACGCTATTGGCTGCGTCGGGCCCCAGGTTGGATGCAGTGACGGTATATCCGAGTGGATTCCCTGCGATGACCGGATCCGCGTTGTCGGCGATCTCGACGGACAAGTCCGCCTGCTTCAACGCAAAGTCTGCGTTGCAGTTGATATCGGCATTGACGGTGACCTGCGTCGATGATGCCGAACCGGTGCATGCCCCGCTCCACCCGGCGAATACCGAGTCAAAGTTGGGATTTGCAATCAAAGTAACCGTCGTTCCTTCATCGACATCAAGATCGCAGGTGCTGCCGCAGGAGACGCCGATTGGATTCGTGGATTGCACGAACCCGGTTCCGTTGCCCGTCCTGGTTATCGACAGCGTATGAACCGGCGTCGCACAAGGATTCGGCGCGCATGGCTGATTTGGCGAAAAGGTTCCTGCGCAATTGGCGTTGCTGGTCTGGGCACACGACGCCCCGACGCAGCACGCGCCCATTACGCCGGCGCACGGAATCACATCGTCCTCATAAACGCCCATCGCGCCGATGTCGGGATGACTGATTCGTACGCGAAATTGTCCGTTTCCGGGCGAGATCTCGATGATTTCGGCGACCGGATCGGGCGCGGCGCTGAGATTGTTGAATGTCTGCAAAGCCTGACCGAAACGCGCACCACCACAAAGATCGATCAGCGTGTAGTCCGCCTCGGTCGGCTGGATCAACAGGCCGTGTTTCATGAATGCGAGCGTGCCGTCGGGTGAAAATAGGAAAGGATTGTCGATTTCGTCGTTGAGCAGAACGACCTGGTGTTCGTCGAATCCGTTGAGATTGAAGAAGTGCATCCGTTGGGTCGAGGCCGCGGAATCCGACGGCTCGACGATATAGGCGACATGCTGAATCTGTCCGGCCGATGCGAACACGCCATCGTGGTCCGGAGACGGTCCGTTGACGCACAAGTCTTCGTTGTAGATCTCCTCGAGATGGCCGCCCGTGTCATTGTCCTGAACGATGCGATAGAAATACACTTGGTTCTTGCCGCTCTGACAACTGGCCGCCAGCGCCGAACCGAAAGCCCGGATGTACATCACTGAGGCGCTGGAATCAGTGCGGAATTCCACGTTGGATACGTTGTCAATCCAGTGCTGAATCGGAATCGGATACGTTTCCAGCGTTGGATCGGCGTCCGTGTTTACCAACAAGCTGCCGCCGTTGACGCCGACGCCGCCGGACAGGGATTGACTGCCGACGAATACGCCCGTCTGCGCATTCGCGATGGTCGTCGCGCTGACGATGCAGAGAATTGCGATCATGGCTTGATTTCGAGAATTGGCCGAGTGATGGCTCACGATGACTCCTTGTTCCTGGCGCGAGGATGCCGATTCCGGACCACGCACGCAACTCGGGTGAAAAGAATCGCGGATTTGATGTCCATTGCGGCGATTGGTACGTCTTCTGTTCTGGTAAGCAGGATTGCCCGCGCGAGCCCGCAATCCGAAATGAAGAATTCAAGATTTTTCGAGAAACGGATTTTCTTGTGGGGAGTTGAGTTCTTGCCTCGATTGCATCCGCCCGGTTAAGCTGACGTATCATGCCGCCGCAATCACCGACGAGCCGAGAGTCGCAAGACAAGAGCTGAGAGATGGTTAGAGACACCGGCAAGCCGCTGCGCGCCACCGATATCACCGTTTTCCTGCGCGATGCCGCTGCTGGCGATGACCGGGCGACGTCGCACTTGTTTGAAGCGGTGTACGAGTCGCTGCGATCGTTGGCCGCCCGCTATTTGAACGGCGAGCGCCGCGATCATACCTTGCAGCCGACGGCACTCGTTCACGAAGCCTATCTCAAGCTCGTCGGTGCTCGGCAGACCGGCTGGAACGACCGCGCTCACTTTTTCGCTGTCGCCGCCCGGGCCATGCGGCGGATCCTGATCAATCATGCGATTGCCAAACGCACTGCCAAGCGCGGCGGCGATCGGCAACGTTCGCCCCTCACGTTGGTGGCCGACTCGGCGGCGACGGGGCCGTTCGATCTGATCGTGTTGGATGACGCGCTCAAGCGGCTGGCGGTGCTCGACGAACGTCAGTCCCGCATCGTCGAGATGCGTTTCTTCGGCGGATTGACAAATCAGGAAGTCGCCGGCGTTCTCGGCGTGTCGTTGCGTACGGTCGAAGGCGAATGGGCGATGGCCCGTGCCTGGCTGTTGCGCGCTCTAAGCGAGGACTCGGCCGATGACCAGTGATCGATATGGGCGAGCCAAGGAGATTTTCCTTAAAGTCCGTGATCTCGAACCGGGCGTCCGAACGCCCGAACTCATCCGTATCTGCAAAGGCGACGCCTCGATTCAGCAGGAAGTCGTTTCGTTGCTCGCGTATCACGACGAATCGAATGATTTTCTGGAACACTCAGTCTTGAGCGAGCTCGAAACGCGGTCTGATCGGACTGCTGGCGCGGACATCGATTGCAACGAAACGCCCGTTCCATGCATCGGCCGCTATACCGTCGTTCGCAAACTTGGCGCCGGCGGCATGGGCACGGTGTACGAAGCCATACAGGATGATCCACGGCGAACCGTCGCGCTCAAATTGCTCAAACACCATTTGGTGAACGGCGTCACGACGCGCCGGTTCAAGTACGAAGCCAACATCCTCGCCTACCTGCGCCATCCGGGCATCGCCCATATTTTTGAAGCAGGCACGCATCGCGACGGCAGCGTGACGATTCCCTACTTCGCGATGGAATTCATCCGGGACGCGTTGCCAATCACGCAATACGCAGCCGGGCGACAGCTTGACATACCCGCTCGCCTGCGCCTGATGACGGCCGTCTGCGATGCCGTTCATTACGGCCATCAGCATGGCATAATTCATCGCGACTTGAAGCCGGCGAACATCGTCGTGGATCGTGACGGGCATCCGAAGGTCATCGACTTCGGCGTCGCCCGCGCGACCAATACTGATCAGTTGTCGGTCAGCCTGATTACGGAAACCGGGCAACTGCTGGGTACGCCGCAATACATGAGTCCGGAACAATTCGACGGCGATCCGCATCGGATTGATACGCGCACCGACGTGTATGCGCTGGGCGTTGTTCTTTACGAGTTACTGTCGGGACGATTGCCGTACGAGGTAAGCAGCCCGGCCCTGTTGTCGGTGGCGGAAGCCGTCAAGCGCCAGACGCCCATCAGGTTGTCCAGCGTCAACCGTCGGTTGGGCGGCGATCTGCAGACGATCGTCGCGAAGGCCCTCGATAAATCCGCCGATCACCGTTATCAGTCTGCGGCCGATCTCAGTCGCGATCTGTCTCGTTTTCTCGACCGACGTCCGATCGAGGCCCGCCGACCCTCAGCGGTATATCAACTCAAACTGTTTGCGCGTCGTCGCCCCGGATTGCTTGCGTCGATCGGTTTCGCAGTGTTCGCGTTGCTACTGTCAACGGCGATCAGCGCGCGTTTCGGATGGCAGGCACGGCAGGCACAGCGGCGCGAGGCTGCCAGGGCCGTTGAGGCCAGCAACGCGCACGCTGCCGAAGCGCAGGCGCGTTCCATCGCGGATGCGCGCCGTGCCGACGCCGAATTCCAATCGTACGTCGCCAATATCGTTGCGGCCGACGCCGAGCTACAGGCCCACGGAATCGCCGAAGCCCGGATGCGTCTTTCGCGCACGCCGCCACATCTGCGAAACTGGGAATACAGTTACCTGCAAGGTCAACTCGACCGCAGCACGCGCACGATTCGCGGACATACCGATCCCGTGGAGGGATTGGCCGTCAGCCCGGACGGCCGGCTGCTGGCGTCCGTCGCCGGATCGTATCCAGGCGATGATCAATCCCTATGTTTGTGGGACTTCGCCACGGGCGCGATGCTCGCCCGGTTTGATGGTTACCAGTATGTCGGTTCGGATGTTGCGTTTGGGCGCGACGGCAAGACGCTGGTGTCGTGCGGCGATGATCTTGTACATGTGTGGAACGCACATGATCTCGATCGCCCGATCTTTCAGGCAAGACTGCCGACCCGAATGGCACAGCGGGTCGAAATCGATACGATTACGAATCGCGTCTGGTGTATTGGCGGCGACGGATTCCTGCGCTGCTGGAACTACGTTGAGAAAAAGCCGCTGTACGAATTGATGTTGTCCGATACGTCGCTCGCATCGATGCGCTTCGATTCAAATCGAAACATCATCGCGATTGGCGCGAAGGACGGCTATATGACCATCGTCGATGCCGAAACCGGCGCGATCCGCCGAAAATTAAGACCCCACGATCGGAGCGTCTGCGGTTTGTTCATTCAGGCGGACGGGATGCGCATGGCGACGGCATCGGATGACGGCTCTGTTCACGTGTGGAATGCGAATGATTTTTCTGAGGATTGGAGTATTCGCGAGCAGGACGGCGAAGTGAAGGCAGTCGCCATTTCACCGGACGGCCGTTTGCTTGCCTCCGGGGGGCACGACAAGACGCTGCGTCTGTACGATCTCCGGAACAGATCCGCTCTCGGTCAGTTTCACGGCCACGAAAACACGATCACCAGTATTCGATTCACTCCGGATGGGGCGGATGTCGTCACGGCCTCATCCGATCAAGCGATCAAGATCTGGAACCTGGAGTCTCTCTTGAACGACCGACCGATGGAGGGTCACGAACGACTGGTTCGCTCGGTCATATTCAGCCCCGACGGTCGAACCCTCGCAAGTGCATCCTTCGACGGGACACTGCGGCTATGGAACACGTCCAATCGAGAATGCGTCGGCGTCCTGGAAGGCATGTCGCGCGGCTTTCAGGATATCGCGTTTTCGCCGGACGGCCGATGCATTGTTACCGCCGCCCGCTCCGGTCTCGTCCAGACCTGGGACGCGCGAACGCAGCAGCTCCTGCATACTTTCACGGATCACGAATACTCCGTTCACGCGGTGGCTTACCATCCGGATGGCGAAATCATCGCATCCGGCGGAATCGATCGGCGCATTCGATTGTGGAAAGCCGACAGCGGCGAGTTGATCGGCTCACTCGCGGGCCACGACGGGTGGATATGGGCGCTGGCGTATTCGCCCGACGGACGCCTGCTCGCCTCCGCATCCGAAGCAGGCTCGGTCATCCTTTGGGACGTAGCGACGGGTACGATCGCCGCACGTTTCGATTACGACGAGGGCGCTCAAAGTCTGGCGATCGACCCGGCCGGGGTCACGTTGGCCGTCGGCCTTATGCACGGAACGATTGTGATGATCGACCTGACCAAACTCACCGAAGTCGATCGGTTGACGAGCCACGTACACAACGTCCTCGATCTCTCTTTCAATCAGGACGGCTCGCGGCTCGCGTCGAGTTCCAACGATTCCGGTATCACGCTCTGGGATGTCGGGCGACGCGAATCGGTGCTGACGCTGCGCGGGACAAAATCGAATGTCTGGTCGGTCGCCTTCAGCCCCGACGGCCGCCGAATTGCATCCGGCGAAGGACCGTACGGTTCGTGGGATTGTACCGTTCGAGTTTGGGAGTCGGCCGACTCCAACGGGTCGGTAATCGCCTCCGGGTTATGAGCCGGATATGCTGCAAAATCGCTAAGTCGCGAATTCGCCATGACCCAAAGCAGAATCACGACCCTGAGTGGTGAAACCGATTCGACACATGTGCCACATGATTCTCGCCGTTTTGGGCCTCATTCTGGTCACCGCTCTATGTTGGCGTCAAGCAGTCTAGATCTACTTTCTCCAGGGTCGAGGCAGCACGCGTCCTTTGTCTTTCAACTGCTCGGCATCCGCATCATTCAGGATGATCGGATACTCTCGCCAGTGCACTATGTCGAAATGCCACCACTCGGTTGAAAGTCCTACGAATCCGTGAGATTTCATTGTCTTCGTCAGGATTTCTCGGTTTGTTCGGGCGATCGGGTCCTTGACCGGAGCATCACGATGGGCGGCGGGAGTGAAGTCATCGAAATCCGTTGGCATGCGCAGCGGATTTCCGTTGAGATCGACCAGGGCCAGATCGACCGCGGCGCCGCGATTGTGCCGCGAGCCCTTTGCCGGGTCTGCAACATAGTCCGGATCCGGCATGATTCGCCACATCTCACGTTGGACTTCAAGCGGTCGATAGCCGTCAAAGACAACCAGCCCCATACCTCTTTTCGCCAGGTCATTCTGCACGTCGCGGAGTTTCTCCGCGACGCTGCGGCGAAGAAAACATCGCGCCTCCGAATACATGGATCTTCCCAGAAAGTTGTTGGACGTCGCGTATCGAATATCGAGCTTGATTCGAGCATCCACATGCGTCAGTTCGACGAGCGGCTCGTTCGCGAAGCGCGAGGTTGAGACCGACTCCGCATGAGCCTGCGACCCGAATCGTGACGGGCCATGACAGCCGATCATTGCGACCTGCAAAGACATCAAAGAAGCGGCGGTCATCAGTCTTCGCCTGCCGCTCCGGTTCAAGGATCGCGGAATCTCGCTGCAATCTGTGGCGAACTGAAAATAAAGCATGGCTGCAATTCCTATGCACGATGTGCAGGCCTTCAAGTGCGTGTCTCTGCCGATGAGAAACGCCATTGCCCTCAACATAGATTTCGGCGCAAGTGAAAGGCATTCCAACAACGTGTGTTCCTTCTATTGTCCGTGTGCGGTCTCCTCCACAGCTGCGCGAGATTCGGCCTTATTGGGCAACAAGATGTATGCCACGCCGCCGGATCCGCCGAACCAGGCGCGTTCGAGTTCATCGCGGGCATACACACGCATTCCCGATTTCGGATCTGAAACTGCCGGATCATTGACATGGACATTTCCATGCTTGTCGAATCCGCAGATGACAATCAGGTGCCCATTGGTGGTCTTGTAAGGGGCGGCCTTGATCAGACCGGACTGCTTGATTCGGATGGAGGCGATCACTGGCCGACCTTCCGCGACATGATGCTGCACTGAGGTCCATTCGTTGAAGCGAGTCAGATATCCACCGACGCCGAGTTGAAATGCGGCAGCGATGTTTTGCGGCCAGTTACCATAAATATCGGCGATCGGATCGTAACAGGCCTTCGCAACGTCGAGCGTTGACTCGTTCCTTCCGTGATACGCCATGACCATCGCCAATGATGTAGGACTGCAGATGCGCCCGGCGATTTCGCTGGGCTCAGAGAACTGTCCGCGAGAAGGTACGTCGAGTCGTCGAGTGTATTGGGATCTTTGCGGTGGCGAACATTGAAGGCGTTCAGGTTGCCAGGAATCCGGCAGCCCCGTGGTGTCGGATGTCGTCGCGACGAGTCGGGCAACTTCAATCGCTGACTCGGCACTTGGCTTTCCGAGTAATCGGATTCGTGCGCGAAACCGATCAAAACGTATCTCAGAAGCGAAGTAGTCGACATCGATTCGGCCTTCGGCGAAGTGTTTCGTCGGTTCCTCATCGAGCCTTGCATCGCCTGACTGGTCGATGTTCAACCATGGACTCCAGGAATCATCAAAGCGCTTTCCCACTGCGACGTCGACGGCGTACGAGACGTCGGCGCCATGCGTGATGTTCCATGAGAGCAGAAGTTCATTAAACTTTGCTGTGCAACTCGCAGGCGGCCAGTCGATCGTCGCAGCGCCTCGGCTGTCCAGATGCGCAACGTAGCGACGGGATTTGCGCAGGACATTGTTCGCAGCCGTCGGCTCGATTCGGATCCAATTGGCGCCCGGCGCGATGGGTGCAACTTGGCTCACATGATGATTGGTTTGCCAGTGTGACACAGGTTTGTTGGGGATTGTCGCTGAGTTGCGCGCGGCGGGTCCTTGCAGATGTGTGATCAGTGCACGAGCCATGCACGATAGATACTTCGGGCCATTCGGATGATGTACAATTCCGGCCAGGAGCACGGGGCGATCCGATAGCGCCACGCGTGCGGTATCCAGGTGCCAATCTTCCAAAAGTCCATTTTTGCGAAACATCGTCAGGTTCATGCCTTTCAATCCGGCGACGAAATTGTCGTCGTGGAAATCGAGCCAGGAAGCGGCGAAGATTTCGCGCAATCGATTGCAGATCGCGGGATTGCCGAGGCGATTCTGCTCCATCATCAAGTAGTATCGCAGGCACTGTCGAACATTCGCGGCGTGCGATAGATCGTCCAGCGGATCGCCGATTCGAGGTGCATCAAGTCCATAGAACTTACCGCACCAAAGACCTCCGCCTTGGTTCTCGTCGTAGAAAGAGTAGTCCGTTGATTGCAGCATGGCCTGGATGTTATTCAAGCCAGCGAGTTTGCCGTACTTGGCGGCGAGCTCGTTGTTTGAACGTTTGATGACCTGCTGCAGTTCGTGCATGACGACTGGATCGGGCTTCTCCACGAGTTCCGGATGCTGCCTGAGGTATTCCAGGACGATGGCGATCTTTGGAACGCTTGCGCCATAGAACATCCTGTTGCCGTTAATCATCGCAACGCGAGGTTCTTTGAGATCGATAACGCCGAATGCCCGCTTGTCTTCCGGGATACCGGTCTGCCGGCGCAGCTCAGAGTCAATCGCTTCGAGCCTTGATTGAAATTCGGGATTCAGCTGGGCATCGTGTGGAAGTCGGAGATTCTTCGCCGCAGCCGACAAGTTGTATTCAGTTGTCGGTATGATGCCAGAGAGTGCGTTCGTGAACGTGTTGTTCTGCGAGGCGAGCTCGTCAGGAGCTTGGGCCTTCGCATGGAGCCGTATTCCCAGATTGCAGGCGACCTGTCGCATATTCCCAGGTCGACCGCCATTGATCGGCTCGTTGACCACCTCGTGTGTTTCGTTCTGATCCTTGACAATCAGTGTGGATGAACCGCCACCGTCCAGATTCAATGCGTCCCATGCGCCGAGCCATTGGAACAGGGCGGCAAGCTCGGGCAGCGTCAATCCCAAAGTGCGTTCTTTCTGCCGACCATCCGCAACAACGATCCACAGCCTACGACCAGTCTTGTCGGCGCCGACTGCCGTGCGCGGGTTGATGCCGCCAAACGATGAGTGATATACATCATCGGACACGACACAAGCGCTATCGTCGACGAGCATTCGAAAGCCCGCGACAACGTTCCATACGCCGTCGCGTTTGAGGGGAGGGCCGTTCAAGGAAATGCGTCCGTCGCGGGCGACATACATGGCGCCGTAGTTCTTCGCGGGTTCGGAAAAAATGTCTCCTTGATGTGCCGCCAGTCCCGCGATGTCCATCGGTAGGCCGCGCTTGTCCCGCCCCGGACCGAAAGCGGATGTGTTGATCGCGAGTTGCAGATCGAGTCGCTTGGCGAAATCCAGCGTCGTTTCGCAGAGGGTCTCGAACTTCCGTCCATCAGTTCCCGTTTCGGGATTGGGTTCGGTGACGACGAATTCGAGTCCAGGATGTGATGTGTCGATCTCCGCAATCCACAGACGCAAAGGTCGGGGTCTGTCGTAGGTCATTAATTCGAGCTTGAAAGCGGAATCGCCGCCGTCGATCGATTGGCGCGTTTGCGGCCCGCTGATCCAGGATCGCGCGATCGACGCTGCCTGAACTGCTGATGGTCGAGACGCAGGAGCAGGGCGTGCCGGCTTAGACGGATCGTCGAGATCAATCGCGAGAGCGGGCGTCACGAAGAGCAGACAAAGGACCAGCACTTGCCGAGATTTCTTGACGTACATATTCAGCTCTCCCGAAGGGCGCCTGCAATCAATATGCCGCGACAGCATCGGTATTGCAAGGACAGGTCGCGGACGCCGCAAGATCCGGGCGCGGTCTTTAATCGACTCGAATAACCGGGAACCTCCGGGAAATTGAACATGCCGGTTCCTTCAAACGTCTCCATGCGGCCCGGCCGATGAAGTGACCCACCTGGTCCGGCGTGGCGGACTGCGCCGCGAATCGGCACTTGCCATTTCTAGGTAATAAAAAGACAGGTGTCTATTGGTCGCATCATGGCGGAGTGCGACGCTACAAAGCACGGATGTGCCGCCGGCATGGGGGCAGGCCGCATTGCAGATATGCAGCGGCATGCCGACATACTCCGTATCGCAAACGCTGAAATCGGAAGTTCCGACG
>JAJDEC010000102.1 GCA_029259995.1 Phycisphaerae bacterium | reverse complement strand
TCGATCGTGAACATCTCGACGTTTGCGGCTTTCGAACCAGACGCCACATTTCCGACATCGGGCGCGATGCGCGCAAGCCTCGCGGCGTTTACCAAGCTTTACGCGGACGAGTTCGCGTCGTCGAAGATAAGAATGAACAACATCCTGCCGGGGTTCATCGACAGCCTACCGGAGAAGGACGCATTCCGATCGCGGATTCCGATGGGGCGATATGGAACGATGGACGAGATTGCCGAGACGGCGGCGTTCCTGCTGTCGGACGCTGCGACCTATCTCACGGGGCAGAACATTCGCGTCGACGGCGGACTGACGCGATCGGTCTGACGAGACTCCGTCGATTCGCGGGATGCGCTGGTGAAATGAGAAACAGGGCCGCCTCATGGCTGAGGCGGCCCTGGCGTTTTCCAGATGGATCAGGGGGCGATTTGATTGGCCACGAACCCCTGGATGTCGAGACCGTCGACGTTTCCGTCCTCGTTGACATCGAAGAGGCACACGTCGCCCGCAGGTTGCAGCAACGCGCTGACGAAGTCGGCGATGGTTGCGGCGGAAAGCTGGCATGCGTCCAGACCGCCGTCGTTGTCGCAGTCGGCAATGGCCAACCCGTATTCCAACGTGAAGGCAATGAATGACTCTCCTCGGCATTGACCGTTGTTCAGCGTGGGGTTCACACTGCTCGTTGCGGTCAACGTGATCGTGGCGTTGCCGCCGCCGACTGCCAGATTGAAGTCGGCCGACGGGATCACGGCGGTTTCGATGTCCGGCGTTCCGGGGCAGTCCGAGGCATTGGTCGCCAGCATTGTTGCGAGAATCGTGCCGTTGATATCGACGTCCACGTATTCCGTGGAAGAAGAGAAGTCGCCACGCGCCTGAACGGAAATGGATACGTCAGTCACAGCGATGGGCGGCGCGATGATGACAAATGCCTGCGGAGATCCGTCGCCGATGTTGCCCTGTGTGTTTGTTGACTGGGCGAAGCGGACCTGATCGATGTCGGCGTTGGAGTCGTTGTCGCAATCGATGCAGTTGTAGACTTCGAACTCGTCGACATACCAGCCGGGGCCGCCTGTACAGCCGTCCTTGCCGAAGTCGAATCGGAATTGGACGTTGTCGCCGGCGGCTGCCAGCCCAGAGAGATTGGCAACGCTTCTTCCCCAGGTTCCGCCTGCGCCCGTCCAGCCGGGTTCGCCGGCCAGCGGATTGGTATTGGTCTGGAAGGCGGTGTTGATGGGCGCGTTCGTCGGGTTGTATTCGTAGGCAGATCGCGGAATCACCTGCCAGCCGCCGGCGTTGACGTTGAACTTCAGGTTGCCGCCGTCCCAGGCGCCTTCGGAACCGATCAGATGGAGGAAGGACAGGCGCGGATGCGCGGCGTTCGCCGGCAGTGCAATCATGGGACTCATCAGCGAATGCGTCGCGGACTCATCCTGCGCGCCGCAATCTCCGACATCGGCATCGTCACAAAACCAGGCGATTCCCGACGCGCCGGACGGCAGCGGATCGACCGTGAGAATCCAGTCGTAGGGCGTCGGCGGTCCGGAGTTCGAAACACTCCATCCGGCGGCGCCCGATTCGAAATCGTCCGCGAAAAGAATGACGCGGTCAGCACAACGTGTTGGCTCCGCGCTTCTGAGAACGTCGTCCGATGCGCCACAGGCGCCGTCCGTATTCATCTCGACGGCAAGCAGGGCCTTGTCCACTTCGAGCACGTCGGCGGCCGTGAACACGTTGCCGGAAGGCAGGCCCGTGCGCGGATCATTGAGGTTCATTCCGACGAGATCATTGGCCGCCTGCAGAAATGCGAGATAGGCAGTGTCAAAGTCGGAGGCGGGCGTCAGATAGAAATTCAATGCCCGATACCAGACGGCGCCGGACTTGATCGGGCCGATGCCGTTGACTGTGAAGCCGTTGAACGTCTTGCCATCGGTCAACATGGCGAACGCGTGATTCGGAACGCCGCTGCCACTGTGGACGCCGCCGCTGTCAAGCGGATTGCATGTTTGGAGAACGCTGTTGGCGAAATCGGGATCACCGTTGCAGGGCGGATTCCACATATCACGAATCGCGCCGCCGAAGACGTCGGCATCCTCGCCCATCTGCCAGCGGACGCCGTCGGGATTTCCTTCGGACGAAAGGCTGCAGTCGGCATCGCGCATCGTGTTCGGTGTGTCGCCACCGGGGCCCGTTGGATGATTCCCGAACGGCGTTGCGGTCGGCGTACCGGCGACTTCCGCGCCGCCGTTGTAGAGGTCGATCAATTCGCCGAAGACGTCAGAGAATGACTCGTTGAGCTGGCCGGGCTGATTCTGGTAGATCAGGTCCGCCGAGTATTGCGTGACGCCGTGTGCTAGCTCGTGGCCGACGATGTCGTCTGCGACGGCGCCGTCACAGAAGACCATCTGGGAGCCGGTCCATGTGGCGTTCGGACAGGGGGGCGCCGTGGAGTTGACTGTGGCGACGAGGATCAGGCCGTTGTCGTCGATGCTGTCGCGACCATGGGCGTTGAAGAAATAGTCGTATACGTCCTGGTAGTAGTCATAAGCGCGATTGACGTCTTCCGGCGAAGCGACGACGGGATCGCCCTCGGCGCGAACGAGCGTGCCGGGTAACGATCCGCCTCCGTTGCCGTCGTGAATCTGGCGAACGCGGGCCGTGTGCAGCATGGTCCATCGATCGAGGATTTCGCCGGTGGCGGCATCGACGAAGAAGGCTTCGCGCACGGACATCGGCCAGTTCGTCAGCACGATGTGATAAGCGAGGTGCGCGCCGATTGTCGGATCGCCGTACCAACCCGGATCGACAATGACGAGTTTGGACGACTCGGTGTCCGCCGTGTCGAGTTGCAGGTCTTCGAGACACGCGGCGACGGCTTCCTGCTCCGTGACGGCCGGCGTCGTGATGAGTTTCGGGGAGATGGGATAGAAGTCACCGTTCATGGCGACGAGCGATCCGGCGGCGTCTTCATGAACGCGAAGAATTCCCGAGAAGACATCGATGCCGTCGTGTTGTTGCTGAAAGCTCGTGTGGACATGGCCCAATGCGTCCGACAGTCGCTTGATTTGTCGGAGCTGTGTCTGGGCGTCGCTGATTCCGAAGTCGGCGCCGAATTGCGCGATGGCGTTTGCGGCGACCGATCCGGCGGCGCGCTGTTGAAGGACGATCGGCGAGCCGTCCGTGTTCGCGATGAATCGGGCCTTGCCCGTGATTCGCGACGGATGAATCGCCGGCTCGGCCGACGCCGGCATCGGTGCAGCCGATGCGAAGGCGATCAGCGATATCAGGATCGTCGAACGACAGGCCGTCGTCGCTTTGCATCTGGCGGGTTTACTTTGAGCGTTGCTGGCACATGAGCGTCTGCGGATTGGGCGATTGATCAATTTATTACTCCACCTTTGTTTGTTTCCGATCGACCGCGTGCGTCGCGCGTCAACAATATGGAATTGTGTCAGCACGAA
>JAJDEC010000101.1 GCA_029259995.1 Phycisphaerae bacterium | reverse complement strand
ATTCATTGTGTGGAACCGGCTAATAGCCGGTTCGTTACGGGCGATAGCCCGGTGACAGATTTAATGAATCATTCTGCATTTCAACTTAGTTGATGACAATCGTGATTTCGCGCGAATCGACGCTGGCCGGCGAATCGCTGTCTCGAACTTCGATCGAAAACGTGAAGGAACCCGCCTGCGACGGAATCCCGGATATCACGCCTGTGCGCCGATTTGTCGGAAGCGACAGGCCATTGGGCAGCACTCCCGCCGTGATCGAAAAGGAATACGGCGTAAACCCGGCGACTGCCATCACTTCCTGAGAATAGAAAATGCCCGTGTTGCCATCGGGGAGCGTTGTCGTCGTGATCATGACGCTCGGCGGTTTGATCTCGAAAAACAGGTCCCGCGTGACAATCTGGGGCGGCATGCCGCTGTCGCTGACAGTCGCCCGAATCGTCCGGCCCGAATCGGGTTGCGTCGGCGTGCCGCTGAATGTGCCGTCGGCGTTGTCAAATGCGATGCCGCCGGGCAGTCCGACGAGTTCGAAGGAGTAAGGCGGCGTGCCTCCGGCAACATCCAGCTGTTCGGAATAGGGCTCATTCTGTCGCGCGGCGTCGATGGTTCCGCCAAGCGTCAGTTTCGGGACGACAATAAGCCCGAAACTGCGTTCGCCGTTTCGAACACTGAGTCCGCCCTGCTGTGCGACAACGCTGAAACTGAAAGATCCCGATTCAGCCGGGACGCCTGCGATGAATCCGCTGGAGCGCTCGAGCACGAGCCCCGCGGGCAGGCGGCCGGAGACGATCTGCCAATCCTCGCCCCCGCCGGCATCGGACATGAGTTGTTGTGAATAGGAATCGCCCTCGATGCCGTTCGGCAATGTCGTGGGAATAATGACGAGCAGCGGGCCCTCGCAGGCTGCGATCGTCGCAAAAAGCGCAAATGTCGACACAAGAAGGATCAGTCGAATCGGCCGAATCATACGTGCGGCTCCATGGGTTTTGCGAGGGACTTTCCCGAGTCGCCGCGCTGGCGAGGATAGAGACACGCGGCCGGTGGACTCGTTAGCCCATTGGTATAACGCCGGCCCAATCGTCCGTCAATCGAGGGACGATACATCGCCGAGCGGCTCAGGATACCGACACAGGTCACGTCGAGCCCAGCCGATTCTGCGGGCTGGCGAGCCCGAATCGCCGTCACGCCAGGCAGGCACGCCACGACATGTAAAGAAAAGTTCCAAACGCGCGTGAAAGCCCCCGAAAGACGTCGCACGAATCTGTCCAAGGACTCGACGAGGCTTTCTCACGGGAACCTGGAAAACAAACGAAGTTCAGATTCAGCCACATGACGAAAGGACCCAACAGGATGTGCATCTGCGAAACTCTCTCGCCCGAAACAACAGAGACCGGCGCGTTTGCCGAGCGAATGGCCGACATACTCAATCATGCGGGGCTTGCCCTGATGATCAGCATCGGACATCGGATCGGGCTGTTTGACTCAATGGCGAAGCTCCCCCGCTCGACATGCGGCGAAATCGCCAAAGCCGCGTGGCTCAACGAACGCTACGTTCGCGAATGGCTCGGTGCGATGGTGACGGGGCAAATCGTCCACTATCAAAGCGCGACACGGACCTACTGGCTCCCGTCGGAAAATGCGGCGTTTCTGACACGTGAAGCATCGCCGAACAACATGGCGACGGTCGCCCAGTTCATTGCCGTCCTTGGCTCCGTGGAAGACAAGATTGTCAACTGCTTCAGGAACGGCGGCGGCGTGCCCTATGCCGACTTCCCGCGATTTCACGCAGTCATGGCGGAAGAAAGCGATCAGACAGTCGCGGCATCCGTCATCGAAACGATCCTTCCCCTCGCCGGTGATGCGGTTCAGGAATTGACGTCCGGGATCGACGTTCTCGACATCGGATGCGGTCGCGGGCATGCGTTGCTGGCCATGGCGGAGGCGTTCCCCAACAGCCGATTCTGTGGATACGACTTCAGCGAAGAAGCGATCCAACATGCCCGAACCCAGGCGAATCAACGGCATCTGACCAATGTTCGCTTCGAGATTCGCGATGTCGCCATCATTCAGGACACGGAACAATTCGACCTGATCACGGCGTTTGACTCGATTCACGATCAGGCATCGCCATCCACCGTGCTTCGCGTCATACGGCGCGCATTGAAGCACAGCGGAACATTCCTCATGCAGGACATTGCAAGCTCAAGCCACGTCGACAAGAACGAGTCTACGAAAATGGCGCCGCTGATGTACACGATCTCGTGCATGCATTGCATGACCGTATCGCTCGCGCTGGGCGGTGAGGGTCTCGGCGCGATGTGGGGCCGGGAGAAAGCCCAGGACATGTTGCGCGACGCCGGTTTTTCGAATGTCACAATCAAGAATCTCCATCACGACATCCTGAACGATTACTACGTCGTCAGGAAGTGACGCGCCAGGGCCATTCGTCTCCACGCCTTGACGCGTCGAACCCGACGAACATCCCCAGCACGGCAACGCCGCCGGGTTCGGGGATGTTCGCGTATTCGACGCGATGGACTCTCTTTCCGTTTCCGGAACAATGCCACAAACATGGCATTTCTTCGCCACACATGTCTTGTCGCGACCACGTAAACAATCCGCAGCGTATGCAATCCGCCATACTGGACGCGGAGAGAAACGGATCCAAGTCGTTCAATTGCCCCATTTTCGGCAGGAAATCCTCGATTTGGAATTCTCTCGGCCGATCGCCTAACCCGTCGCATTTCGTCGGGTCTTGCCATGCGATTGCCCCGGACCGCCACCGCCGGCCGGGCACGAAAGGCAGGTTGAAGATGTTGAAGACAACGCAACGCAACACGCTGACGATCGCGGCACTCACGTTGGCGATGCTCGGCACCACGTCTGTGGCGAATGCGGATCACAATCGTGGATTCCGGGGGCGACGCGACGCAGATGTCGATGTCCGCGCACAACTCCAGTTCTATCGCGGTCACGCGCAATTGAACGTCAGAATCAAGGCGGAAGTGGAAGGCCGGTTTCTGCGCGATCAGTACAACGTCGTCCTGACAATTGAGCCCGCGAATCGGCAACACAACCGACGACTTGTGCGGCCGCTGACAGTCGTCATTCCGCTCGGCCGACCGTCAGACATCGACGACGACGAAATCGAGTTCAAGAGGCACGTGAATCTTCAGCTTCCGCGCCATCTGGCTCGATTCGGAAACTCACTCATCGTGAATGCGAAACTCGTCAGCGCCAACTCGGGGCGCGTCCTTGAAAGCGACACGACATTCGTCGAGAGCCTGCGTCAACGATTTCCGCGTCAACCGCGACGACGCGGTCCCGGATTCGGCGGCCGGATCATCTGGTAGTTCCCGAACGAATTCCATCCTCAGCGAGCGAGGTCGGATAAGGGCGAGCCCCGTCCGGCCTCGCTTTCGTTCAGGATCGCGCTGCGATTCATCGAGACGTCAGTCCTTCGTGCAACACGCGGCCCTGGGAACCGATGGGCGGCTCGATTCCAAGTAACGCGGCCAACGTCGGTGCAATGTCGCACGGCGTGGCCGGCGTGAAGT
>JAJDEC010000011.1 GCA_029259995.1 Phycisphaerae bacterium | reverse complement strand
AGGGCGCTGCCGCCCCCAAGGTCGGCGCCTTGATCGCCCCCACGCCAATTCGATGGTCCTGTACCGGGCCATTCACCAGTCCTCCGATGTGTGACGTCCACGCACCTTGATCGTCACGGCTGACGGCGCTATTCTCGGACGCCATCGTGGGATCGGGGATTCGTTCGAAGTCTGGCGGCACCCGAATCGCGCGAATGCCGAGAAAAGAAGGCGGACGAATCATTGCGGAGCGGCCGCGGGCCGACAGCGATATGCAAAGCGAGGCGCAAGATCGGCGACAATGGCGTCGCAGACTTGCAACGCCCCTGAATTGAACACGCATGGCGAATGCAGATAATCCAACGGAAGGCGATCCAGTCGACGGGTCGCGAATGTCATTCGGGGATCATCTCGAAGAGCTGCGCCGTCGCGTAATCCTGGCACTGTTCGGTCTCGTTCTGACGACTGTGCTTTGCTTCTATTTCGGCGACACGATCAACGCCTATCTCTCGGCGCCCTACAAAGTCACGATGGAGCGGCTGAACTTCGATCCGCGCATGGTCCAGCTCAGCCCGGCCGAGTCGTTTCTCGAGTACTTCAAGATCTCTGTCAAATTCGGTCTGGTGCTGGGCGCCCCTGGATCATCTACCAGGTCTGGGCGTTCGTTGCGGCGGGGCTTTATCCGCATGAGCGGAAAATGATCCGATGGTTCGCGCCCGCTTCGATCGGATTGTTCATGCTGGGCGCGTCGTTCATGGTCGTCTTCGCCCTGTCGCCGCTGCTGAATTTCCTGATCGGCGTGTCGACCTGGTTTCCGCTGCCGACGGATGAGAATCCGCTGTACGCCATGCTCCGGGACCCGCCCGCTGTTGTTGCACCGACGACCGGACCGGCGGCGGAGATGCAGATTCCGATCGTCGTCGATGATCCGATTGCGCCGGCCGATGGTTCAATCTGGTTTAACGCGAAGAGCGAACGACTTCAGCTTCAAATCGGCGAAACGCGATATGAGCAACCCATGGCGAAGGCGGCGACCCAGCAATTCGTTCAGCCACTGTTCAGCATCGCCGAATACCTCGGGTTTGTGACGAATCTCGCGCTCGCGTTCGGTCTCGGCTTTCAGATTCCGCTCGTGGTCATTTTTCTGATACGTGTCGGGCTGATTTCGGCGAAGAAGATGGCCGAGTCGAGGAAATATGTCATTCTGGGGATCTCCATCGCGGCGGCCGTTCTGACACCATCCCCGGACGTCGGCACGATGATGATGCTCGCTGTGCCGATGGCGCTGTTGTTCGAAATCGGGCTGTTTGTGGGCCGTCGATTCGAACGGGTCGCCGTGAGCGAGGTTGAGTAGCTCGTCTTCCCGCAGATGCGCCACTCAGGAACGGCGTAATTCGGTGCCGCGTGAGGCGGGCCGGAATCAGTCGTTTCGATCGATAGGGGCCGTTTCGCGATCCTGAGGCGGGGCCTGGGCAATTTCGTACAATGTCGCAACTCGAACAATGATCCTGATGCCCCAATGGCATCGTTGTTTCCGGATTCCCAACGACTGGAGGAGAATATTCGATGACTCGAAGGACATCGCTCATCGTTTGCGCAGCAGCACTGATTGGTCTCATCGCTTCGACCCACCTTGTTGCGGCGGCGAAGCCGGACAAAGCCGATGCCGGTAAGCCGATCGCGCTGAAGCTCAAGCTCACAAAGGGCCGCAGCTATTACGTCGAGACGCATTCGAAGATGACGCAGAAGATCAACCTGGGCGGACAGGTCATGAATCAGGTGATTGACTCGACGATCGGACTGATGGAATCCGTCGAGGACTTTGTGGAGGACACGGCGACGCTCGAACTCCACTTTGATCGAATGGCGATGGACATGGCTGCGGCGCCGATGCCGCCGATGAAATACGATTCGGATGCGCCCGATGCGAACGGATCGAATCAGCTCAAACAGATGTTCGAACCGATGCTCCGCAAGCCGATGCGGATGGAAATCACGTCGGCGGGCGAAGTGAAATCGTTCAGCGGAATGGACGCGATCAAGGAGGAAGTGTCGAAGCAGGCCGGCCGAAATCCGATCTGGATGCAGATGCAGGCGGCGTTCAGCGACGAAGCGGCACGCGTCGAATACGGGGAATCGCGATTCGAATTCCTGCCGGATAAACCGATTTCCGTCGGTGAATCATGGGGCAAGGAACGCCGACGCCATCCGCCGGGGCTGGGCAACGCCACGATCTCGAACACGGAATACAAGCTGACGGAGGTCAAGATGATCGACGTCGACGGCCATCAACGCCGCGTCGCCATGATCGACTATTCAGGAACCATCAAGCCGGATGCCGAAGCGCCCAAGAAAGCGGGCGGCGGCGGAATGCCGGCGCCGGAGTTGGAGTCGGGCAAGACGCGCGGCACGATTACCTTCGATCTGAAGCGAGGCCTGCCGATTCGTAGGGAGAATGTCAATTCGATGACGCTCGTTATGAAAGGCAGTCCGATGGGCGATCTGAAGGTCGAAGTCGAAAGCGATGACGCGATGACGCTCGTGTCGCGAAAGGCCCGCGAATCACAGAAGGCAAAGCGCGACTCCTCATCCGAAGACACGGATGCGTCGAAGCAGGACGGCTGACGAAATCTTGATTCGGCGGCGTGATGTCAGTCGAGATAGCCCAGATCGCTGAGGCGATTTGTGACTTCCTGAAGCTGATCGGCCGTGAGATCCGTTGCAGCCTCTTCGATCTTTCGATCCTGTGACGGTTCGAAAACGATGTTGATCGGCTTCTCGAAGATGGCTTCGAGCACGTTGCCGTCCATGTCCTTCGGGACGGGTTCGCCAAGGCCGGCAAGAATCGTCGGGGCCAGGTCGGCGATGTGGGCTCGCATCTCGACGTTGGTCTTGATTGACGGCCCATGTGCCGCGAATACGCCGTCCAGTCGATGTGTGCCTTCGAGACGCTTGAACGGAACCCAGCGAACTGGATCGCGGCCGCGGATTTTCTTGACGACGGCAAGACCGTCTTCCGGTGCAAGCAGCAAGTCCGGCATCCACGGATGATCTTCGCGCCGGCAACCGTAAAGTTCTTCCGTGATGAAGACATCCGTGAAGATCTTCATTTCTCGGCCGTTGCGATCCTTGCAGGTGGCCTTGAGCAATCGCTCGCGGATTTCGCGGCGCAGATCCTCAAAGTCCTTCGGATCCACGATGCCATTTGGCTGGCGGCCTTTCAGGTTGATATAAAGAAAACCGTAGACCCCTGCATGCAGCACGCAGGCGCGGGATTGCGACCAGTCAAATTCGGGATCGTTGGAGATGTTGCCCAGACCGCCCGCACTGACGGTTCCCGGCTTGCCCCGCAGTCGACGCATCCATGTGGCGACGCGCCCTTTGGCGCGGGCACTCAGGCTGCGCAACTTCAGATAATCCCATTCAGCCAGCAGACGATTGGGCTGGGCCTTCCCGTCGAGACTGCCGTGGCCGTGATCGGACATGACAATGATGTGCGCATTGTGGCGTTCCGCCAGATTCCGAAGCTGTCCGATGACGCGATCGAGATGCATCCAGCAATCCTCGGTCAGCGCCGCCCGTTTCGGGTGATCGTGCTTCGTTCGCTCGTCGATGTATCGCCAGGCCTTGTGCTGAAGGTTGTCCACGAGTTTGTAGAGAACCATCATCACGTCCCAACCATACTTTTCGCCGCACATTTCGGCGAGATGGTATCCGCGATCGAAGCTCTGCTTGATATAGGTGAGGTTCTCTTCGAAAAGATCATCGCCGCCCGAGGCTTTGCGCTGCCATTTCTTCTCGTGCGTGTAGTCAGGGAACTTCTTGAGAATCTCCGCCTGAAGATCCTTCGGATAGGTGAAGTCCCGCCCCTGCGGCGTGTCGAAGCCGCTGATCATGAAGCCGTTGACTTCGATCGGCGGATACGTCATCGGTACATTGATCGATCCGACGCGATATCCCTTGTTGCTCAGGATCTCCCAGATCGTCTGCGTGTTGGAGTTGATTTCCTGGTTGTTGTTCAGACCGAGACTGTCGGCTTTCGGTTCATATCGAACGAAGTCGATGATACCGTGCTTGCCGGGGCCCTTGCCCGTCATGAAGGTCGTCCATGCGGCGGGTGTGATCGGCGGACGCGTCGATTCCAATGGCCCCGATACGCCTTCGTCGATGAGCTTCTGCAATTCGGGCATCTTGCCCTGGTTCATCAGTGGACGCATGACGTCAAACGTCGCGCCGTCAAGCCCGATCAACAGGAGCTTGCCGAATTTTGGGGCGTCATCGGAGTTCGTCGTATTGGCGGAAATCACGCACGCATCCTCAAGTGTCGACGGCGAATGACGCTCGGGACTCGGCCCTGGGGCCGGGCGCATCGATGCGTCAACGAGGTCCGTATCCTAAGATTGCGTAGCAGGTGACGCAACGCGGCGCGGTTCGGGCCCCCAATCGGCGGTTTTCTCAAAGACATGCAGATAAGGTTGGTCCTGGTACGGCAGTGGACCTGACTGCAGGACTTCTCGAAACGCAGGACTTTTCACGAATTCATCGAGATAGAGCTTGTGGTCTTCTCTCGGTGAGAGCCTCGATTCCCAGACAATGAGCGATCCGATCGGGGCCTGCTCGATGCGTTTCCGAACGCCGTCGTGATGCGGCGAGTTTTCGCCCCCGACGAGCAATTCGACGAACGGATGTGCCGTGATCACGCGTCGCTCCGATAGCCCCCTGGATTCAATCTCCCGAAGGGCAAGTTCAATCAGCCTTGCATCTGCCGGTTCGCTCAGCGGGCGATGAAACCCGTAGCACGTCAGCAGCCCGACAATCACCATGGCCCCGGGAATCAGCCACGGGACGAACCGGTAATGCATCGATCGCCGGCCCCGCGTCCAGACGATGACGCCGAGCACAGAAAACGCGGCGGCCAGGATTCGGATGGCAAAAACGGCCTGATGCGTCTCTGACATTTCAAAATCGGCGCCGTGTTGAATCTGAAGCTGGCGTTCCATGGACATCCAAAGCAGAACCATGGAGGCTGCTGCCGCAATCCCTGTCGATCGCCAGATGACGCGATCCTTGCTGAGCAGTTGATTGACGCCGTTCACGCCGATGATGGCAACCAGCGGCGCGATGCCGATCAGAAACCGAGAATAGCCGCCCGACGCAAAGAGACCGAATCGATAGACGATGGTTTGCGCGATGAAATAAATGACGGCCGACGCGGCGACGAGCATGGCGGCGGGGCTTCGCATGAATCCGCGCAGTCCGACGATGGCGAGAATCGAGACGACGGGGCCGTACGCGTGAAGGGCGCGAACGAAATACGTGAGCCAGCCGCCACGGCCGTATTGAGCCGTGGGCGTCGGATCGAGAAATCGACTGATGAGATGGCTCATGCCGAGCGATGCCGCAACGCCGTTGACGATGATCGGCGCCCAGAGCAATGGCGCGAGTGCGTACCATTTCGCCTTGTCCTTCCATGCAAACCAGATCCAGATCGGAAGGAACATGACGGCTTCGTGGCGTGTGACGAAGGCCGCCGACAGGACGATTGATGAAAGCGTCCAGCGGCGCGTGACGGCCAGCCATGTCGCGAGCGACAGATAGAACGCGAGAGGCGTCTCCGTCAGCGTCGTCTGCGAGAGCTGGAAGACGAGCGGTTGGGTGTAGCACAGGGGAATGACGAGCCAAGCGCGCGGCAGTTCGATTCTGCGAGCCGTCACATAGGCGAACCACGCGGCGGCGGCCGTCAAAAGGGCGGAGAACAGACGACAAGCCGTCCATCCCAAAGAGGATGGAAGCCAATAGGCGACCGTGAATCCCGGGCGCCCCCAGTCGTCGAGCAGATACGTTGGCCAGCGCCAGGACCACTTCGCGTATAGGAAGTGCGTGACGTCATCCAGATGGTAGTAGGCGTTTCCGGCGAGAATCCCGCAGACGCAGGTCGCCGCGAGGCCCAACAACGTCAGCGTGATGGCGAGGCCGTGTCGCGGCGCCGCTGACGAATCCGCGTGCGTCGTCGTCGTTGCGTGATGTTGGCTTGTGACCGCTGCGTTCAATTCCGGTAGTCTCTGTTCGTCGCCCCGTGTGGAACGGGATCATGACGTATTGTCCTTGTATCGCGAATTGGGCCCAGGAATCCGGCCATCTTCGCGGAGTATCGAGGCCTGTAAACATGCATCGTGTCGCGATCGACTTTGGAACGACTGGCATTCGAACGGCGACTTCGGTTGACGGCCGAGTCGTATTAAGTGAATTGACCGTCGAAACGTCGATTTCCGGAGTTCGCGAGACGCTGGTCGGATTCGGCGGGCAGGCAGGGCTGGAGATTACGCTGCGCTGCACGAACGAAGGTGCTCGCGGTCACACGCCGTCATTCTGGCTGGATCTGGCGGAGCGTTGCGGATGTCGCGCGTTTCGCGTGCTGGGCGACTCGGCGGAGGAAAGCGTCGTGCTGGGAATCGCCCGTCAACTCGCCACGGAGCAGCGTTGTGATCGGCTTGCCGTCGTCGATGTGGGGGCGGCACATGCGGCCATCGCCGTCGTCGGCGTGCATGGCAGGCGATTGGCGTTTGAATCCTGGGGAATTCAGAATGCGTCGGACGCGATCGCCGAGTCGACGCTGGCTCGATTCCAAGCCATCATCGAGTCGTTGCCGTCGGCCGGGCCCGTGAATGCGGCGGCGTTGCCGACGCTCGTCGGCATCGGCCGCGCGGGGCCTCGCTTTGCCATGACGCTGGCCGATTCCACGACCGGCATGAAGTTGATCGAGCATCCACACGCGGAGCTGCTTCCGACGATTGGCGTTCTCTGCGCAAACATCGTTCGCACATTCGACGCGGATCTGTCGGGAAATCCGGATCGGGAGACGCTGACGACCGTGTTCCTGGGCCTGATGGATCAGGCGTATGATGCGATTACATGGGAAGGCTACGACCTGGATGACGCCGAATGTGTGCGCGAAGTCCGCATTCAAACAGCCGACGCGAAACACTCCGCATGGATCGAGTGCGGCATGAATATCGATATGAATGCGCTGATCACCGAATTCTCGCGCGTATGCGCTCCGCGGGCGAAATCGCCCGACGGCGTGATCTCCCAAATCACGGCCGCGCGCGTCATCGCCACGATCGAGCCGGTCAGACCCTCGTTGGGGTCCATAGCGACGGCCGTCTAAGTAGGTAATGGGAATCGTTCATCGTGTGGAACCGGCCAAAAGCCGGTTCGTTACAGGCAATAGGCCCATGGCGGATTCAATGAAACATTCTGCATCAGAATCAGCGATTCACATGAAATTCCCGGAGAGGCGGCGCGTCGATACGCCTATTCGATGGGCGCCATCTGGCTCACAACGCGATCGGTCCGCTTCTCCGTCGGCATGTTCGCCTGAATCGGCGTCGTCGCAGGGGAGACGGGGGCATTGTCACTGACGATCGTCGTTTTTGTCGGAGCCGGATCGGCAGCGGCCGACTCAGTCAGATCGATCGCTCCCAGATCTGTGTCCGTCGGTTTGGGCATGTTTCCGCCAATGGCAGTCAGGCGTTCCAACGATTGTGACGCCCACGTCGAATCCGGCCATGTGGCCATGACAAAGCGATAGTAGAACGCGGCCGCATCAAGTCTCGACGTCCGCTCATAAAACCGGGCGACGTTGAAGTCCTTTTCCGCCAGGCTGTCCTGTATTCGCGTCAGAGTCTGCGGCACGCGATAGGCGTCGGATTCCCCCGGGTACTGCGTTTCGAAATCACGCAGGTAGACCTCGGCTTCCAGCAAGTCGGCGTCGTCAAACTCGATGCCGGGGAATCTCGCCAGCGCGGATTGACCGCTCCGCAGCAGGGAGATTTTGCGATAACGACCTCGCGGGAAATCGCGCATCAGTCGGGCGTAGGTAATCTCGGCTTCGTCGAATTGGCCGTGCTGGTAGTGATAATCCGCCTTGAGCCGCAGCGCCTGCTCCGCGACAGGTGTGCCGATCGCCCACGTGTCGGCGACCTTGCTGAGCATCGCCAGGGCTTCGTCCTCGGCGCCAAGCCAGAAAGTTCCCTTCCAGACACGCTGTTTTCGATCTTTGAAAAGGAGCATCTCCGCGATGATGATTTCGCGACGAACCGCCCGATCCGCCAGGTCAGATCCCGGCCACGCCTCGAGAATTTCTTCGAGCCAGTCGTAAGCCTGCATCAGATCGCCGCTCTTGGGATCGGCGTCCTCCGCCATGATCTCCGTCTCGGCCGAGTAAAACAGCGCCTCTCGCCGCAATTCCGAGTCGGGATAGGTCTTGAACCAGTCCTTGAAGGTCTTGCGGGCGTCCTTGAACTGATTCTGAGCGAGCTGGCCTCGACCGATCGCCAGATCACCACCAGCCGTCCCCGGGACGGGCGGCGGGATTTCGATCCATTCGCCCGTGTTGACGTCGTACTCAAGCCGTTCGCGATAAGTGTCGTTGATCTGGGCGAGGGCCGACGCGGGGACCGCAAGGGCCGCTGCTATCAATACTGCGAGTCGAACGGGAGATCGGAAGCGTGCCATCCGTGCACCTCTTGATGGATTTGATCCGCACATCGCGCTAGCTTGATCCGTTACTGGCGGCGATTTCAGGGCTGGCGCATTGTACGGAGGGCCCGGCTCCCGGCAATCGGATTCTATTCCCACGGGGCAGGTCGCAATCGCAGGTGATTGCGATGGCGTCACGCCCACCTATAATCGGCCCGCTTCCGAACGGCGCCGGTCAATGCGAATGTGGCTTCTAGAGGTTCTCCAAATGGACTTGGGCGGATCGAAACGAAAACTTGGCGTTGTCGTAACCTGCTGTGTAACGACAATCGCGTTTGCGGGTTGCGGATACACGACGGATCGTGCGGCGCAGTTTCGCACCGAAAATGCGTCGGCGAAGCCGATCCGGACGATTGCCGTCCCAATATTTCAGTCGCGCGAATTTCGCCGGGACATTGAATTGCAGGTGACAGAAGCACTGAAAAAGCGGATTGAGGCGGAAACGCCCTTCAAGCTCGCCAACCAGAATCTGGCGGATACGGTGCTGACAGGCGAGGTTCTGGAGGTCCGACAGGGGACAATCGGACGTGACTTTGTCAAAGTCCGCCCCCGGGAGACAGCTGCCACACTGATCGTCAGCTGGCAATGGAAAGATCTTCGGACCGGGGAGATCCTCGTGGATCGCCCAAGGTTCGTGCACACAGTGGATTACATACGCCCTGTGGGTGAGGATTTCTACCACGCCATGCAGCGAGCCTCGAACGAAATGGCCGAGCGCATCGTCGAGCAAATGCTGGACGATAATTGGTAATGGCGAGGCCGGGACTATAATCCGATTGGAAATGGCAGGGACTTCGCTCTGGTGTCCGGAGCGCGTGTTCCTGCCCAGTTTTTACGATATGGACGCCCGCTGAATGGCCGACAACGGTCCCAACTCCGAAAACGACCCGAACGGCTCGCCGCAACGCAAGCCGCCGCCACCCAAGTTCCGCATGTCGCGACCGATCATGGGCTGGACGGTCATGATTTTCATCGCCCTGATGGTGGCGATGATCGTGAACAGTTCGTTTCATCCGTCGAACGAAATCGCGATGAGCGAATTCTGGTCCTACGCCGAAGGCGGTCTTATCGCGGAAGTCGTCATCAGCGATGACGCGATTCGCGGAAAGTTCAAGAACGGACCACCTCAGGGCACGACGCCCAAGGGCAAGGCGAAGACCAACGAATTCGTCTGCATGTACAACACGCTCATGGCGGTGGATACGATTCAGCAGCGCCTTCGAGACGTCGCGCCGGAAACCAAAGTCAAGTACAAAGAGAGCCAGCGTGGTCTGATCAACATGCTGCTCAGCATCATTCCCTGGCTGCTGATCTTTGCATTCATCTGGTTTGTCGTCTTCCGACAGCTTCGATCCTCCGCCGGCGGCGCCGGCATGCTCGGTAACTTCGGCCGATCGCGCCATCGCGTCAGCAACAAAGAGCTGACGAACATCACGTTCAAGGATGTCGCCGGCATCGAAGAGGCCAAGCAGGAAGTCACGTAAATCATCGAGTTCCTGAAGAACCCCAAGAAATTCCAGCGCCTGGGCGGTCGAGTCCCGCGCGGCGTTTTGCTTGTCGGCGAGCCGGGTTGCGGCAAGACGCTCATGGCCAAGGCCATGGCCGGCGAGGCCGACGTACCGTTCTTCAGCATCAGTGGCGCGGACTTCGTCGAGATGTTCGTCGGCGTTGGCGCCTCGCGCGTTCGCGACCTGTTCAAGAGCGCCAAGGAAAACTCGCCCTGTATCATCTTCCTCGATGAAATCGACGCCGTCGGTCGACGCCGCGGCACTGCCTACGGCGGCGGCGGACACGACGAGCGCGAGCAGACGCTCAATGCGATCCTCGTCGAGATGGACGGATTCGATACGTCGGATCAGGTCATTGTCGTCGCCGCAACCAATCGCGAAGACATTCTCGATCCGGCGCTCACGCGACCTGGTCGATTCGATCGAACCGTTTACGTGCCGCTGCCCGACTTGAAGGGCCGGCTCGAAATCCTGAAAGTCCACGCCCGGAAGATCAAGCTGTCGCCGGATGTGGACATGACGCGGCTGGCCCGCGGTACGCCGATGTTCAGCGGCGCCGAACTGTCGGCCATCATCAACGAGTCCGCCATCATCGCGACAATGTTGAACAAAGACATGGTCGAGATGGACGATCTCGAAGAGGCACGCGACAAGATCCGCTACGGTCGCTCCAACAAGAGCCGATCGATCGAAGAGAAGGAACGCATCGCAACGGCCTATCACGAGGCGGGCCACGCCCTTCTGCAGGTCGTCCTCGAAGATACGGATCCATTGCACAAAGTCACGATCATTCCGCGCGGCCAGGCGATGGGCTCGACGATGTCGCTCCCCGAAAAGGATCGCTACGGCTATGGCAAGCGATGGCTCTCGGCCACGATGCGCGTCATGTGCGGCGGTCGCATCGCGGAAGAAAAGCACTGCGGCGACATCAGCAGCGGCGCTGCGATGGATATCGAGCAGGTCACGCGGCTCGCCCGGGCCATGATCCTTGAATGGGGCATGAGCGAGAAGCTCGGCTTCGTGAAGTATGCAGCGCTGGATCGCAACGAGTTCGGCATGGGCGAACGGCCTTATTCCGATGAGACGGCCCACGACATCGACGACGAAGACCGCCGCCTCGCAACGGAACCCTAAGCCGATGCAAGCCGACTGCTCGAAGAGAACTGGGATGGCGTCGTCGCCGTCGCCGAGGCCCTGCTGAAGCACGAAAGCCTCAACGCGGACGAAGTCGCCAAGCTCTGCCGCGGCGAAACGCTCGACAAGCCGACACTCAGCGGCCTGATCGCCGAAGAAACGCCGCCGGCCCCGCCGATCGCACAGGCCAGGCCGATCACGAAGCCGCCCGAGCCGGATTTCCCGAGCGGATCACTGCCACAGCCGGGCTAGGCGAATACAAAATACAGCAATTCGTTGTCAACACGATGGCACGGCCGAGTCTCGACTCGGCCGTGTTTTTTCATGCGCTACAGTGAAACGCCCCGTGGCCCAGCCTACAGGCTGGGTTTCCGAATTGGCTGCGCAATTGAGATGGCATTCTGCAATCGGAGATAGGT
>JAJDEC010000002.1 GCA_029259995.1 Phycisphaerae bacterium | reverse complement strand
TCTGCCAGGAAGAGATCCCGTTCGGCGCCCGCGTCATCCAGGTCGCGGATTGCATCGACGCGATGGCCTGGCCGCGGACCTATCGACGCGAACTGCCGATCGCCCAGATCATCGCAGAGCTGACCAGAGGCTCCGGACGACAGTTCGATCCCGACATCGCCCGCGCGGCGATCGAATGGATCGGCGAAGGCCCCAGCTGCCTGTTCGGACTTGCGCCCGCGCCGGCGAAAACGCAAACGCAGGCATGAGCGGTTTTTCGAATGCGCCGTGCCGATCGGGCAGATCGGCACGGCGCCCAGCGATGCACGCGCCCCGCCCCGGATTGCCCGCTTTCAAGGACTTCCTCGCCGTCCTGCCGAATTCCCGTGTGTTCCACTACAATACGCCGAATGACGGCCCCGAAACACGACAACAAGAAAGTCCTCGTCGCCATGAGCGGCGGCGTTGACAGCAGCGTCGCCGCCTGCCTCCTCCGTGAGCAAGGCTACGACATCGTCGGTGTCTTCATGCGCCTCGGATCGGAAAACCACGTCGCCCCCGCCGAGGGCGCGGCTTGTAAGACGGACGGACCCCGAACCGTCTCATTGACGATCGCCAAGGATGAACCCAACGCCAAGGGCAGCAAGGGCTGCTGCTCCGCCGCCGATGCATCCGACGCCCGCCGCGTCGCGGGCCAGCTCAACATCCCGTTCTACGCCCTCAACTTCGAGCGCGACTTCGGCAAGCTCGTCGATTACTTCGTCGGCGAATACGCCATCGGCCGCACGCCCAATCCCTGCGTCCGCTGCAACCAGTGGCTCAAGTTCGGCCGCCTCATGGAATACGCCGACGTCGTCGGCGCCGGCATGATCGCAACGGGGCATTACGCCCGCATCACCCATGACGCCGATCGTTCGCGGCTTCTGCGCGGTATCTATTCCGCGAAGGACCAGTCCTACGTCCTCTTCGGCATCGGTCAGGAAACCCTCGCCCGCACGCTCTTTCCGCTCGGCGACATGACGAAGGATGAAGTCCGCGCCCACGCGCGACGATTCGGCCTGGCGCTTCACGACAAACCCGAGTCGCAGGACATCTGCTTCGTGCCCGACGGCGACTACGCGCGACTTGTGCGATCACGGACGGAACAAGGATTCGACACGGGCGAAATCCGACACATTGACGGCCGCACGCTTGGCGAACACGCAGGTACAGCGAACTACACGATCGGACAGCGCCGGGGCCTCGGCGTCGCCGTCGGAGAGCCGGTGTACGTTTCCGACATCGACACGCTGACGAATGTCGTGACTGTCGGTCCGCGGGATGCGGTGTTGTCAAACACGGTTCGCGTCAACGAAGTGAGCTGGCTCTGCCCCGCGCCGTCGGAAGCGATCCGAGCCAGCGCGAAGATTCGCTATCATCACGAGGCGGCCATGGCGACGATCACGCCGGAAGCGGATGGATCCGTCAGCATCGCGTTCGACGATGCCCAGGAAGCCGTTACGCCGGGACAAGCCGCAGTCTTCTATGATGGCGATGAAGTCATCGGCGGCGGCTGGATCGAGGGGAAGTAGGTGTCGCGCCAAGTGTCAGCCAACACCTTGATCCGAACCACCTTTCGTGGCAACTCGCCATCGCCAGTTTGAAAAGCAGATTGATTCACTGAATTTGGCTCAGGCCTCTGGCCTGCCGTTTACCTCCGAGACGCCGGTGCCACAAAAGGGTTCTTTCTTCCGGCTCACTTGGTGACGGATCTGCGCACTACTCGCCACTCAGTAGCGTCGCCTGACTGATCGCGCTCAGGCCGAACGCCTCGTCCTCATCGACCCAGCGAACCAAATCCCCCGCCTCGGTTCGAAACAGCACAAATCGTCCGCCGCCCGTCAATCGACTGTGCGCTTCTGCACACATCGCAATCGGAATCGCATCTCCCGCAGCCGGCCGACGGAGCCAATTGCGAACGAGCACTTCGTAATGAGAGTTCGCATGCGATGCATCGACATCCAGCTCCAGCCAGTTCGCCTCGATCAGTTCCTTCGGCTGCAGGTCCAGCTGCGTCGCCGACGCCGCCCTGCCGTAGGCGGCCAACGACGATTCGCATTGTTGCAGGACGCTGCGCTCGCGCTGCCACAGTGCGATGCCCACGACGAGCGTCAGGCCGATCAGCACGCTGATCAAACGCCGGCGAAACCCGGACTTGCGGCGCTGAAACCTCGCCTCGTTGGCGACTGACTCCGCGACGCTTCCCGACGACTCCGATATGGAGATTTCGTCTGTTACCATGTGGCCCACCTCTTCCGTAACTCGCCCGATGTGCGAGGGCATCCTACACCAATTTTACAGCGGATTAACACAACATGAAGAAAAAACGGGATATGCCTGTATCGTCATCGGGGCCGCGTCCACATGCGACACAGATTTGATCGGTGAATTGCACGCTCCGCGATCCGTGATTGCCGGCAGCGATTTCTCGGAATCGGAACACTTTTGCCCGCCCTGCACCTGTCGGTTATTCTCGCGCAACGGCGTGAGCCATTGGAAAAATCTACGCTGGACTACTTAGAACGGACAATGCGTCATGGCACAGGAAAAAGGAGTGATCGTCTCGTTCCGCGTGGACAAGCATCTCGCGGACGTGTTGAGTCAGGTACCGGACAAATCGGCGTTTATTCGCGACGTCATCCTGCGCAGTTTCTACGAAACCTGCCCGGTCTGCCGCGGCCGAGGCGTGCTGCCCGAGGAAGTGTCCAAATGGGCCACGACAACGCTCAAGCAGGAGAAATCGATCGAATGCAAATGCTGCCACTACACGTATCCGGCGTCCGCACTGCCAAAGCAGTCGGCCGAGTCCGCGACGCGAGATCATTTCACCTGTCCCCATTGCCAATCTCACGAACACGCGCATTGACGTCGACTTGCGAGCCGATGGAATGACCGCAAACCGCCCTTCCGCCAGCGCCGACGAACCTGCTAAACCGTCGCACATCCTTCGCAATCGAAACTTCATCCTGTTGTGGTTGGCCTACGGCATCTCTGCGCTGGGCGATCATCTCTCCGAACTCGGTCTGCTCAAGATGCAGAACGCCATGGCGTCGGATGTTCAGAACACCACGCGACTGCAAGCCATCATGGGCTTTGCATTCATGCTGCCTTTTTTTCTGCTGGGTCCATTTTCCGGCTGGTTGTCGGATCGACTGCCGCGCAAGTGGATCATGTTCGTCGTGGATCTCGTCCGCGCCGCCATCATGATCGAGATGTTCTGGCTCCTGATGCGCATGCAGCGCGCATTTGATCCGGCCGCAACGGCGGAAACGCCGCTGACCATCTGGATGGCGATCGCGCCGTTGATCCTCGTCGGCACGTTTGCGGCCATCTTCTCACCGGCACGCCTCTCATTGCTGCCGACGCTGGTTCGAGAAAACCAGATTATTCGCGCCAACGCGCTGACGGCCGGCCTGGGCATGATCGCGACAATCGCCTCGGCCCTGATCGGCGGCTGGCTCGTTGAACGCGTCGCAACCGGCGGCGCAAGCATGTCGCTCGTGTTCCGCGTCGATGCCCTCACGTTCATCGCCAGCGCCGTTTGCATCTTTCTGATTCGACCTCCAAAGCGACGCATATCCACGGAATCTCACCAGGGCTTCACCGCCATCATCAAGGGCTTCCGCTACGTCTATCGCCACGCGCGCGTCATCGAACTCATCGTCGTCGCCGCCGTCTTCTGGCTCGCGGCATCCGTCGTCAAGAGCGTGATTCCCGCCGTCGTGAAGGATGTCTTCCACGGCAGCTACACGGACATCGGAATTTATCTCGGCCTGCTCGGCGTCGGCATGATCATCGGTTCATTGATCCTGACGGCCTTCGGCGACGCGCTGAAAAGCGACATCGCGGCATGCTGGTGCCTCAAACTGTCGGGACTCTCCAGTCTGCTCTTCACGCTCGCCATCTGGCGCGGCTGGCCCGAAATCGTCGCGCAGACGGGACTCGTTCTGATCGGGATGTTTGGTTCCGCAATTCAAGTCAGCGTCTATGCAACGATGCAGCGGATCGTTCCCAACTACATTCGCGGCCGCGCATTCGGCGTGCTCGATCTCGTCACGATGGCGGCCCTCCTCGCCGCGACGGGTACGCTCGGCATTCCCGCCTGGGAGAACATCGATCGATATGTTCCCCTGCTGATGCTCGGCGTCTCGATCCTGCTGCTGTCGTCCGGCGTCATCACGACGCTCATTCGCCTTCACCGCGGACCGTTCACGCCCATCCACAGCTTCTGGAAGAATTTCAACGACTTCGCCTGCCGCCTGCTGCCACGCGCTCGCCGCGAAGGCATCTGCACCATTCCGCGACACGGCGGCGCCATCGTCGTCGCCAATCACAACTCGACGCTCGATCCGTTCGTGTTGGCGTCCACGTCGCCAAACCGAATCCCCGGCTACATGATCGCTGTGGAGTTCGCCAAGATTCCGTTCTTCAACATGCTCGTCAAGTCGATCGAGTGCATCCCCGTCACCCGCAGCGGTCAGGACACAAGCTCCGTCAAGGCGGCGCTGCGACACTTGCAAAGCGGCAAACTGCTCGGCCTCTTCCCGCAAGGCGGCGTCCGCGACCCCAACGAACCCATCAAGGTTCGCGACGGCGTCGGCATGCTCGCCCTGCGCAGCGGCGTGCCCGTCATCCCCGCCTACATCGACGGTATCGAATACACCGACTCGACCTGGTCGCCATTCTTCAAACGACACAAAGCCGTCGTCCGCTACGGCGAACCCGTCGACCTGTCGAAATTCGCCGGCCGCGAAAAAGACCGCGACGCCTATCGCGAATCGTCTGAACACATCATGGACGCGATCATGGCGCTGAAGCCCCAGGCGTAGCGTCCGCCCTCCGTGGCGGACGACGATCGCGGCGGGTGCCGGGTGCCTTGCTCTCCCTTCAAGGGGAGCATGTGGGTAATGCAATTCGCACGGGTGCCGCATCCCTTGCGCATGCAATGGTTGGAGAATCATCAACACGGACCGTGGCCCGGGGCATGCCCTGGGGAAGCGAATTCCCTTCGACCCAAAGCGCCACTCAAATCCCGCCATCCCGCGCCCGCGCTAACACAATTCGCTCCCCCAGCCTGTAGGCTGGGCCACGGATTCACGCGCAGTCCGTCACGAACCCCACCATCGCCTCAAGAAACGCCGACGCATCGCGCTCGAATTCAATCGTGTGCGACGCCTCCGGAAACTCGCTCACGCGCTTGACCTTCGAAGGTAGCCCGTCAAACCAGGCCCGCGTCTTCGCGTTGTCGATCACGCGCTCATTCCCGGCGACGATCAAGTGCACCGGCCCGCGATAAGTGCTACTTGCAAACTTCCGCAGTCGCTTGTCCAACTGCCGCGACGCCAAGAGAAAACTCGCGCTCACGCGCGTCAGCTTGATCGGATCCTCTTCGACGAATCGAATCCGCTCCGGATTGTTCGTGAAGTAACTCGCACTGTTCAGAGGAATGTCAAACAACTTGTTCCGATCGCCGACCATCGCAATGGCGACGCGAAACTTCTCCGTCGTCGTCAGATCGATCTTCGGAAACAAGCCGGGACATGCGAGCGTGATTGACGCGACGCGCTCCGGTCTCGCCTGCGCCAGCCAGACAACCTGCTTGCCGCCCCAGCTCACGCCAACCAGATGTGCCGCCTCGCAACCCGCTTGCTCGCACGCATACGCCAGCAACTGCTCGGCGTCGCTCGTTGTCTGTTCGACGGATTCGCAATGCCCCCGCGGTTCGGCGTTGAGACCGCTGCCACGCCGATCCGGCATGCAGACGTCGAACCCCGCCGCCGCCAGCGCCGCCCCCGACGCCTCGTACCAACCGCCGTGCGACTGGATCCCGTGAAAATAGAGCACGACGCCCCGCTTCGGCGACGCCCCCTCGGCGTCCTGCCAGCGAAGGTGAATCTCATATCCGTCAGTCAATTGCATCGTTCGCGTCTTCATTCGACCTGCCACACTACGCAAATCACAGCCCCCGGCAATGGGCGATCTCCGAGCCGCGACCGTCAGGGAGTCCGGTCCAGGTGCGTTCGCCCGGCCCTACTCGATTGATACGGGGAACGATTCGGCTGCTCGGCCAAGGCCTGCGCGCCCCCAATCGAGCTGTTCCCATCGCAGCCTCGGCTTTGCTGGCCCACTCCCTGACGGTCGTGGCTCGGAACCGACGCCATCGGCTCAAATGACACTTCAATATTGCATTTCAATCCAACCCCTCAACTTCACGCATCCCGATCCGCCGCTATAATCGCCCGTCTTGCAGTTGGACATGCACGGGGCGTTTTCGCGGCGTGCGTCATTCGAATCCGGTTCGGCCCCATGCAACGCTCAGGCATGGGCATCGGGTCAGGTGGGAAACCAAGCAGCCCACCCGCGTCAGACCGTGTGCCGTGGTCAGCCGAGCCGGATTCGAGTGACGCCCCCGCCCGCCCGGATTCCCAATGCGACTCGTGCCACTGGGTGCATGTCACCCAGTGCCCGGGTGCCATGCCGAGCTTTAGGGTCGGCATGCCGCGGGCAGCACTGCTCTCAAGCAGTGCCGACTACGAGGAATCGCAGGCGAGTTCGTCCTGCTGTCGGCCTGATCGCCCGCACGCAATATTCAAACGTGGTCGCCGAACTACGGAAAGGCACGCGTCACGATGTCTTATACCGTCCTCGCCAGAAAATTCCGCAGCCAGTCCTTCGACGAAGTCGTCGGGCAGGCCGCCATCACGACGACCATCCGCAACGCGATCGAGAACGATCGCATCCATCATGGCTATCTATTTACGGGCACGCGCGGCGTCGGTAAGACGTCCATGGCCCGAATTCTCGCCAAGGCCCTCAATTGCCTGAAGAGCGACAAGCCAACGATTGCGCCATGTGGCGAATGCGACGCCTGCATCGGTATCGCCCGCGGCGACGACGTGGACGTGATCGAGATCGACGCCGCCAGCAACACGGGCGTCGACAACATCCGCGAACTTCGCAACAACGCCATCTATCGACCGACGCGCTGCCGATTCAAGGTCTACATCATCGACGAGGTCCACATGCTCAGCACGGGCGCGTTTAACGCCCTGCTGAAAACGCTGGAAGAACCGCCGGACCACGTCAAGTTCATCTTCGCAACAACGGAAATCCACAAGGTCCCGGCGACAATCATCAGCCGCGTCCAGCGCTTCGACTTCAAGAGCATCCCGCCCGAAGAGATCGCCGAGCAGCTCGAAATGATCTGCAAGAGCGAAAAGGTAAAGATCGACGCGGCCGCTGTTCGACGGCTCTCCCGCCTCGCCCGCGGCTCCATGCGCGATGGTCTCAGCCTCCTCGACCAGGTGCTCTCGCTGTCGGACGGCAAGGCCACTGAAGCGCTTGTCGACGAACTGTTTCCCGCGGCCCACGACGAACTCAATGCCGAACTCATCGACGCCTTCGCATCCGGCGATGCCGCCGCCGCGCTCGGCGTCGTCGACAGAATCTTCGCCCAGGGCGCGACGCCCGATCACTGGTGCAGCCTGATGATCAACCAGGTCCGCGATCTGATGATCGTCCGCACCTGCGGCAAGGAAACGGAACTCGCCGATCTGCCCGGCGGCACGCGCGATCGCGTCGTCGGTCAGGCCGCAAAGTTCGACGCCGGCGCATGGGTCCACATGCTCACCGTCTTCGAAGAGCTGCGTCGCAGCGTGAAGTCCAGCGGCAGCGGCCGCGCGCTGGTCGATGCCGCCGTTGTGCGACTGGCCGAAGCCGCGAGCTACTCGTCCATCGAGTCGCTCCTCGCCGCCGTCCAGGGAAATGCCCCGGCGCGACCCGCCGGCAGTGCCACGCCGCCGCCATCCGCATCCGCCCCGGCCGCAAGCGTAAAAAAAAAGTCGGTAGCCGACGCCCCACCCGCTAGCGCGACCGCAACCACGGCCGCAACTCCGCCGGCCGCCTCGCGCCGTGCCCCCGTGAAATCCGAGTCGCCTCCGCCGGAAAAGAAGGCTGCGCCCAAGGCCGCGTCCGCAGCTGGCATGACGCCGGCGGCCCGCCCGGTCCGAACTGTCAGCCGAACAACGGCCGAGGACATCCGCGCCGCCCAGGAAGAGCCCCTCGTCAAGGCCGCCATGGACCTCTTTGGCGGCCAGATCGTTGAAGTCCGCCGCGAAGACGGCGGCAACACGAAAAAGACCGACAAATGATCGCCCACAGGTGCGCGGGTGTCATGCTTGCCCTTCAAGACAAGTCATGTTCGCACGCGAGGCGCCGCCAGAGTGCCATGCCGACGCCCAACGTCGGCATGCTCGCCGGTCGCGCTCCGCCCAGGCCGTACCGCCCCCAACAACGGCATCAACGCCAGTTTCGTCCCCACGGTGCAGGATCGGCCGTTAGCCACTAACATTCCCTTTCCAACAACCGTTTTGCAGCTTAGGAGTGAATTCAATGTTCGGAAAACTCGGTGACATGGCAGGCATGCTCAAACAGGCCAAGGAAATGCAATCCCGCATGAAGGAAATGCAGGAACGCGTCGCAGCCGCCAAATTCGACGCCGAAAGCGGCGCCGGCGCCGTCAAGGCGACTGTCAACGGCAAGCTCGAACTCGTCGATGTCAAGATCGATCCCGAGACGATCAAGGCCGGCGACGTCGAGATGCTGGAGGACCTCGTCAAGGCGGCCGTTGTCGCGGCCCAGACGAAGGCGGCCCAGGGAATGAAGGACGAGATGAAGAGTCTGACCGGCGGAATGAACATCCCCGGTCTCGAAAACATGTTCGGAGGCTGATCCGAACGTGTCCGACTCCATCCCCGCCTCGCTGGAACGCCTCATGGACGAATTCGCGCGGCTGCCGGGCATCGGACCGCGCAGCGCGGAGCGGCTCGCGTTTCACATTCTCAAATCCGAAAAGAAAGTCGCGCTCTCGCTGGCGGCCGCCATCCGCGACGTCAAGGACATGGTCCGCCACTGCCGCGCCTGCTACAACCTGACGGAAAAAGACCCGTGTCTTATTTGCTCCGACCCGAACCGCGATACGTCGCAGGTCTTCGTCGTCGAGCAGCCCAAGGATCTGCTGCTGCTGGAGGCGACGGGCCTGATCCGCGGCGTCTATCACGTCCTGCTCGGTCACATCGCCCCGCTCGACGGCGTGGAGCCTGACGATCTGACGATCGGCGCCTTGTTGCAGCGCGTGAAGCAGGGCGAAATCAAGGAAGTCGTGATCGCCACAAATCCGACGATGGAAGGCGAAGGCACGGCCCTGCACATCAAGAGCCTGGTGCTCGACATCGAAGGCGTCACTGTCACCCGGCTGGCACGAGGCCTGCCGAGCGGTTCGCAGATTGAGTACGCAACGCGGGCAGTGTTGCAGGATGCGATCGAGGGGCGCAGAGAATATTGATTGCCTGCGCCTGCCACGCTACTCCGCGATAATATACGGCGTCTCCGGATAAAGCAGCAGCGACGTCACGACGCGTGAGGGCGCCAGAATTTCGCCGGGCGTTCCGCTTTCGATGTCGTCGTAGATTCGCAACTCTGTTCCGACCCCGTTGATGTAAACGACGCCGTTGGCGTCGACCCGAATACTGTCAGGGAACGAATGCCCCACCAGCACCTCAAGGTCCGCGCCGCTGAGATCGGATTTCATGCGCCAAAGCGTACCGTTATCCGGTACCCCGGGCTCTTCGAAGTTTCGTCGCAACAGCCACACGCGACTGTTGGAATCGAGGGCCAGCAAACCAGTAAAGTCGCGGTTCTTTTCAAGGTCGTCGCTGTCGAGCTCCCCGCTCTTCTGATCAATGTCCGGGATTCGCGTGATGCCGCCGAAGGAGTAATAGAGGCTGTTGTCTGCATAGAAGATCTCGTGAACCTCCTCGTTGCGCGGCAACATGATGGTTCGCGAAGGCGCCACGACGCCGTCGAATCCGGCCGTCGTCGTGCCTTCGTAAACGTAAATGGTCCATATCTTGGGTCCGCCGACCTGCGGCGGCGGGCTGACGACGTAAATCACGTCGCGCTCGCGATCGATGGCCAACTCCACGTAGCCATAAAATGAACTCAGCGGATCTTCCAGGATTGCTGTGCGTACAGGCTGTTGTGTTCCGTTCAAGCGCGTCGCATCCGGATAGACCGCGACGAAATAACTGTCGTACGTCGCACAGTCGCCGGTATGCCTTGCGAGCACCAGCAGTTCGCCCGCATTGTTGACGGCCGGCCGCATCCGCGTCGGATCAGAAAGACAGGACGACTTGCCGTCCAGGAGCATCGTGTAGGACGTTTCACCCTCCAGATCGGCGGGGATGGCGTATGTGCCTATGCCGATGGTACCGTCGCCGTTGTTCGTCGGTGTGATAATGCGTGCGGCTGTGTACTGATCTATGGTCCCGCCGCCGGGCCCGCCGCCCATGGGAACGACAGTACCGGAAGGGCACTCCATCGCGAGACAACTCATTAATCCGGCCAGCAAGGCAACGACCATCAAACGACGCATCGGCTATCCTCCTGTGTGCATTAGATCGCGCGAAATTCGCGACCCAGCGGAAAAAGCAATCGACATGCCGCATGGCGGCGACACGGGTACAGGAGGTCGTACCCGCCGGGCGGGAGAATCTGCCACTGAATCTGAGAATTTCCGAAATGCGTCGGACTCAGTTTGCCCCATGCTTGCCCCCAGAGGCGAGGCTATTCGGTCATTCCCCCCCGCCACCCATTCTGGGCGGAAACAAAGCAGTACGACGCATTCCACGGGTTGCGCGTTGACCGCTGCGCGGTCTGCGCTCCACCCGTGGCAACGATCCGGCGCTCCTTCGGAGCGAACTTCACGTTGAGCAGACTGATGCTCTTAGATGGCCCGGTGCACGGGATTCTCAGTCTCGAATTCCCGGACAGCTTCTCCTTTGGGAGCAAGCATGGCACTCGACGGCGCGACGGCGTTCCGGGCGATTGTTTTCGGCGGCTATTGAGTTGCCTGGTCGGCGCTTCGGGGGAATTGTGCGTGTTGCGCCTGTGGGCTGGCGCCGATACGCGGATGTTTCTCGAATTGTCGGGCCGGTAAGGGCGCTTGGCGTTGCCCGGGGCGGAAGTCGTGACCCCAGGTTCTTCGAACCTGGGCCACCCGGCCGATTACGCGCTGCGCGAATCAGCGCGACCCGCCGAAAAGTCGCTTCAACCGAAGCGTCAGTTCGTCCTGCTCGTGGTCGAAGGCGTTGCGAAGGTCGAGCGGCGATCGAATTTCGGCCTTGGCCTTGAGCTTCTCCTGGCGAAGTTCTTCAATCTGTCGGCGCTCGTCGTGGATGCGGCCGCCCGCCTTGACCCATTTGAGGATCTGGCCCAACTCCCCGGCGTCGAGCCAGACGCCGTGTTGTGCGCAGCGATCGATCACAACGCCGCTTCGAGCACCGAAACGCTGTCGGTTCATCATCTTCCCGCAATCGGGACAATGGACGTAACGCTGTTTCCGCTCGGGCAGAACGCCCTCCTCTTCGATCATCCTCTCGAGCCGGCCAAAGTCGACGTCATAGACATGGCTGACAGCGCCGTCGATCAATGCCTCGAGCTGGGATGGCTGGAAGAAGAGACCATAGCAGGATTCGCAGCGCTCGATGGCGACACTCTCGAAGACGTCGACTCGATGAAGATCCACGCCGCACGCGGGACAGTTCCGCTCGCCGGCGCCGGCGGAACCGATTTGTTTGGCCACGCCGCGCAGGTCCGTGTCGTTGAGGCCACCGCAGTAGCAGCAAACATGAGACTTGGCCGGCAAGGTTGCGCCACAGCTTGCACAGTGCATTTCAGCTCCATTCCGGGCCCGCGGATGCGCATCGTGGCCCGCACCAACCAACTTACGGTTCAATGGCCCGACATTTCAAATCGGGCTCGAATCGCATCGTGTTGAGCGGCTGCATTTCGCAAAGGCCCAGCAGGGACGAAATGACAATAGCCCAGCCTTTCCAAAGCTGGGATTGCGATGAGCATTTTCCTGCGCATTGCCGTCCTGGAAGGACGGCGTGAGCCAGGCGCGCGGCACGCATTCTGTCCCTACGGGACGGAAACTGGTACTTGGAGCGTGCCCCAGCGATGAAGAAGAATGCGCGCGTTGTGATTTGTTTCTTGCGCTAAATACAAATGGCTGCTATCGTTACACCTTTTTCGTTCCGGCAAGAACATGGAGGTTCGCGATGAGCAGCCAAGTATGGCAGGTAGTTTAC
>JAJDEC010000001.1 GCA_029259995.1 Phycisphaerae bacterium | reverse complement strand
GCGTCGTCACGTCGATGTCGCTGCGCGTCCATCCATTGCCAGAGGCGATATCGGCGGCGGGGCTTCGAAACCAGGCGACGCGGCCGATCGATCCGCCGGCCGCGACGATATCGAGGCCAGCGGCGCTGTCGATGTTACCGACGGCGACGTCGCGCCAGGGACCGATGCTGCTATCGCTCCCCGAACCATTGAGGATGAATCCCTGCCAGCCGGCGCCGTTGCGCGGATCGGCGGGTGACGGAATGTAGAGGATGCCCTGGTCCGTGGCGGCAACGATGTCGGGGCGCATGTCGCCGTTGATGTCTGCGGCGGCCAGGTCTGCGGCGATCGGAATACTCCCAGACGTAACGGCCAATGGGATGGCCGTGAACGTGTTGTCCGCGCTTCGGAAGAAGATGACATAACGCGCCGGCGTCGCGTCGAACCCCCCGTATGCGATCGCGATGTCGCTCGTACCGTCGCCGTCGAAATCGGCGACGACGATCGCGTTGGGTGTAGCGCCGGCGGAATCGTTGATCACGCGCCGGGTCCACGCGGCCGTCTTGGGAAAGCCGCTTCCGGGCGAGCCGGGCGTGCCGGTCGTGGGGCAGGTCGTGCCGCTCGCGATGACGCTGAAGGCGACAAGGAGTGTGATTCGCGATTTGCTGCGTATGTGCCTATTTCGCGTCTGCATAGGGTCATATCTCGCGCGGCGCGACGCTCGGTCATCGCCGGTCGAATGGATTCGACTTCCTCGGGGCTTGAATCTACCTATCCTACAATGGCTGGATCGACGCGTCGCGATGTCGGGCGGAATTCGGCGCGATCCGTCAATTCGGGCCGAAATTCTCGGCGAGATAATCGATGATGATCCTTTGTTCGTCGGGCTTGATCCACGCGCCGCCATATTCTTCGACCATGTCCTGCATGACCCATGCCCAATCCTCGCGGCCCAGGCGTTGGGACTCGACCAGATCGACGGAATGACAGGCGCCGCAGTAGGCGATGTACATTTCTTTCGGCGTCATGTCCGTTGAAAGCGGCGCTGGATTCGTCGGTGCATTGACGGCGCCGGCGTTCCTGGCTGGGGGCACCGGCACTGCTTCCCGTGCTTTCGGCGTTGCAGGAAAGGGCGTTTGCGCTTGTCCTTCCGGCTTTGCCTCGCTGGACTTGTCACATGCCGACGAAATCAGCGCGACCATGATTGCGGCGAACACGGGAAGCGAAAGTAATCGGCGAGTCTGATTCATGTTGAGAAGGCTCAAGGGCGTTTCACGTTTCGATGTGGATCGGGACGCGATGGATCACGTTTCCGATGTAGCCTTTCGGATTCCAGGGTTGTCGGAAGGGCTGAGCGTCGCCGGCTTCATCAAACGCGCGGGCCCAGATTTCGTGGTAGCCGGATTGCTGAATTCGAAGACGCGCCTCGAATCGTGACCAGGCGTAAGGGTTTGGCGGCGGCGTGAGTTTCGTTTCGATCCAATGGACGCCATAGTCCGCCGAGACAAGAACTTTCGCGATGCCCCGATCGCCTGCCCACGCGTGTCCGGCGACGTCGATTGCCTGGCCGGCTTTGGATATCGTGTCCGGGCCGGGGCGCGTGATCATCGACTTGACCAGAACGGACGTCACGATCTGCATGTCTTCCTTGCGTGGCCGAGAACCCGGCGCAACAGGCGCCTTGGGAATGCGATATGAGTAGCCCGTCATTTTCTGGGAGTCATGTTCGCGATCGCGAATCCATATCCGATTGAGCCACTTTTGCGAACTACTTCCGACCCAGCCGGGGACGACGAGTCGGACGGGAAATCCGTTGAGCGGCGATAGCGGTTTTCCGTTCATCGCGAAGGCGACGAGCGTGTGTTCCTCCATCGCCTTGTCGATGGGGATGCCGCGCGAGAAGGGTTCCGCCTGCCCCAATGGCGGATCGTCGCCGAAGTGGGCCGTGTGTTTTGCCGAAGGCTTGAGTTTTGCGCGATGGAGCAGATCGCGAAGGCGGACGCCCGTCCATTCGCTGCATGCGATTGCGCCATGTTGCCACGGATTGCCGCGGACGGGCGGATCGAAGAATGCCCGGCCATTGCCGGCGCACTCGATCAGGAGCGGCATCGTGACGCTCGGCATTGCCCTCAACTCGTCGAACGACAGCGACAACGGAGATTCGACTTCGCCGTCGATTGTCAGTTGCCATCCCCTTGTGTCGCCGGACGTGGCACGATCCGGGATGCCGCCGTTGTTGCGCACGTAGTGCCGCTGCGTCGGCGTAATGTCGTCGTCGAGCATGTGCGGCGGGAATTCCCCGCTGACGGGATGCGTGACATGGAGGATCATGCCCGGCTTGCCGTCGACGTCACTCGACGCAGGCGCATCGGCCATGGCCATCGGGAGGAGACCGCGGCCGAACAGGCCTTCAAACGCCGCATCGGCCCCGAGTGCCGACAGGAGCGCGGCGCCCGATGCGCCAAGGAATCCGCGTCGCGAAACGAATGCGTCGAATCGCCGGAGATCGTCGTTCGTCGCGCCGCGTTCGACGAGCCGGCGTCGAAATTCAGCCGATGTATGAATTCGATTCAGTTTGTCCATGACTTTCAGATCTCGAGCGACTCGCGGCGATTCGATAGAACCCGATGCTTGCCGGGAATCGTACAGGTAGCAGCGGTCTCGCCGCAAACGGATGCGCCCTTCGGGATTGGTACGCCATCAATTGCAGGCAGATGCCGGGTGATGTGGAATTCCCGATCCGTCGGCGACGGCATTTTTGGCGGGAACGCCGAAGCGGCGTTAGCATCGGTCAATCGCTCGCCCGCGAGCAGAGTGGAGAAACAGGCATGGAAACGCCCACGCAACGAACCAAACGCATTCTGGCGATGAGTTTGCGGAATCAGGACGATTCAAGTGAACCGCGCGCCCTGATCATCGGCGAGGACCTGCACAAGACGTATTATCTCGGGCGAACTGAACTTCGTGTGTTGCGCGGCGTCACGGTCGCGATCGAGGCGGGGGCGCTGGTCGCGATCACGGGCGCGAGCGGCAGCGGAAAGAGCACGTTATTGCACGTGCTGAGTGGGCTGGACGTGCCGCAGCGCGGTCAGGTGTACTACCGAAACGATCCGTTGTTCGAACCGGAGGGTGCGCGCGTGATCCCTGTCGGACGGGATTCCGACGGTTCCGTTGTCGATCGACGCGGCATGGAAAAGCAGCGGGGCGCATCCTACTCCGCGATGCAGGTCTTCGAATCACGACGCAATGAAATGCGCAACAGGCGATTCGGTTTCGTGTTCCAGTTCTATCACTTGCTGCCGGAGTTCGATGTGCTGGAGAACGTGATGTTGCCGCACATGGTCGGGAGCACAACGGCGAGCTGGCTGAATGGCCGATCGGCCGCACAGGCACGGGCGCTTGGACTGCTGGAACGCGTCGGATTGCGCGAACGATTGAAACATCGCCCCAACGAATTGTCGGGCGGCGAGCGTCAGCGCGTGTCCATCGCCCGGGCGCTGATGAATCAGCCGGAGATTCTGTTCGCGGACGAGCCGACAGGCAATCTTGACGGCAAGACGGGCCGTGCGATATTCGATCTGCTGAAGGAGCTCAACGAAGGCGGGCAGACGATCGTCATGGTGACACACGATCGCGAACTGGCCCATGAGGCGAATCGAACCGTCAATCTCGTTGACGGTCAGATGGATACAAACGAATAGACTCTCAAAAAGTCAGGCGCGTCCCGGCATGGCCTGAGACGGCTGTATGCCGTGAGATTGCGTCGCAAATCGTTGGTTGAAGCGTGCTCTCCAGATCTCGGCATTGACCGGAATCCAGTCGCGAGCGGCTTCGTCGAGAGAAACGGGACGGCCCAGTCGGCGCATCATGTCTGCGCAATGCGTCAGAATGGCGGCCCGCTGCATGCGGATAGCGAAGGCGTATGAATCTTGCTGTTGGTTGGAAAGGGGCACGGCCATCCGATTGAATGACTTCGGAATCGTGTCGAACCTCGGCTGTTTTGTATTCGCAGGTGGCATCATGCAGAAATTGGCCTCCGAATGACGTATCGACGGCGAGCCATCGCGACTTGCCTTCTCGCTGTTGCGATTCGCGAATCATGTGGATTGCGCACAGGCGGGTCCAGAATCAGTAATCGTCCGATGATGTCAGGAGGCCGCCGATCAGGCCGCCGCACGGCGGATATTATTCGGCACGAAATGGATCGCGCGGAAATTGCCGGGCTGGTCTCGGTATTCAAAAAACGATGCACACCGTTCTTGCGGCCGGTGGCGATACGACCAAGTCATCTGGATTGAGTAGGAGAATTCCCGGAGTTCAGATGATCATGTGGACTCCAATTCGATCGCGTCCAGTGTCGTACCTCGCTCAAACAAGTGCTTTCGAATGCGGGGAGTGCGGGCGTCTCGCCCGCACAATTGGCCGTCAACAGGCG